>DATNEC010000349.1:0-6818 GCA_035606815.1 Pirellulales bacterium | reverse complement strand
TTGCCCAGCGGGATTTCGACGTCGACGCTCTTCAGGTTGTTCTGGGCGGCCCCGACGATCTTCAGCCACTTGTCGCTCGTCGGCCGTCGCACGGCGGGGACTTCGATCTTCAGCTTGCCGGAAAGATACTGCCCGGTGACGCTGCGGCCGGCGCCGGAGACGGCCTCGACAGAGCCTTCGGCGACCACTTCGCCGCCGCGCACGCCCGGCCCAGGGCCGAAGTCGATCAGGTGGTCGGCCGCGCGCATCGTGTCTTCGTCGTGCTCGACGACGACCACGGTGTTGCCCAGATCGCGCAGCCGCGTGAGCGTGGCCAGCAGGCGGTCGTTGTCGCGCGGGTGCAGGCCGATCGACGGCTCGTCGAGAATGTAGAGCACGCCGACCAGGCCGCAGCCGATCTGGCCGGCCAGGCGGATGCGCTGCGACTCGCCGCCCGAGAGAGTCGGCGCGGTGCGGTTGAGCGTCAGATAGTTCAAGCCGACGTTGGTCAAAAAGCCCAGCCGGCCGCGGATTTCCTTGAGCACTTCGGCGGCGATGATCTGTCGCGTGGCGTCGAGCTCCAGTTCGCCGAAGAACTCGGCGGCGTCGGAGACGGCCAGCGATGAAACTTCGGGCAGCGACTTGGCTTGGCCGGCAAATTTAGGGCGCCGCGAGGTGAGCGTCACGGCCCGAGCCTGTTCGTTCAGCCGGGCGCCATTGCACGCTTCGCAGCCGATCACGCGCATGTATTTTTCGAGCTGGCGCCGCTGCATGCCGCTTTGGCTGTTGCGATACTTCGAGAGCATCTCGGGGACGATGCCCTCGAACTCGCCGCCGTACTTGTGGACGCCGGCGCCGTGCTTCCAGGTGTAGGTGATGTGCAGATCGCCCGTGCCCCAAAGCAACTGCCGGGCCAGGTCCGGGTCGAGCTCTTCCCAGGCCGTTTCCAGCAGATCGCCGGGGCCGAGATCGTGGATGCGTTCGAGCGTTTCGGCCACGCCCTGATAGATATGCTTTTTCCAGCGGCCCAACTCGGTCCAGGGGCCGATCAACTCGATGCAGCCTTGCTTGAACGAGCGGCCTTTATTGGGAATCAGCAGATCGAGGTCGAAGCCGTAGACTTCGCCCAGCCCGTCGCACTCCTTGCACATGCCTTGCGGACTGTTGAAGCTGAACAGTTGCGGCGTCGGCGGCTCGAAGCTGAGGTTGCAGTGCGTGCAGGCGTAGTCGGCCGAGAGGTGCATGTCGCCGGCGGCGCCGGCCGTGCCGCGCTTGCGACGCGGCGTGGCTTCGGCTTCATCCGCATCGGGGACGGGCGTCGCCTCGGCCGCGGCGCCATCTTCCAGCGCCACGATCAAATTGCCGCCGCCGACTTTCAGGGCCAGCTCGACCGCTTCGGCCAATCGCGGCCGCAACCCCGGCCCGGCGGCGAGCCGATCGATCACCACCTCGATGTTGTGTCGCATCTGCCGGTCGAGATTCGGATTGTCGCCCAGCGAGACGATCGACCCGTCGACGCGGGCCCGCGCAAAACCTTGCTTCAGCAGATCCTCGAACAGATCGCGATGCTCGCCCTTCTGGGCCTTGACGACCGGCGCCAGCACCGAGAACTTCGTGCCGGCGGCCAGCGTGCCGATGCGGTCGATGATCTGCTCGCGCGTTTGGGCCGTGATCGGCCGGCGGCACTTGGGGCAGTGCCCCTGCCCGGTGCGGGCGTAAAGCACGCGCAGATAGTCGTAAATCTCGGTGATCGTGCCCACGGTCGAGCGCGGGTTCTGGCCGCTCGACTTTTGCGAAATCGAAATCGACGGGCTGAGTCCCGAGATCAGATCGACGTCGGGCTTGGGCATCTGGCCCAAAAACTGCCGGGCGAAACTCGACAGGCTTTCGACGTACCGCCGCTGCCCTTCGGCGTACAGCGTGTCGAAGGCCAGCGAACTTTTGCCCGAGCCGCTGACGCCGGTCAGGCAGATCAGTTGGTTTCGCGGCAGGACCAGGTTGACGTCCCGCAAATTATGTTCGCGGGCGCCCTTGATGACGATATCGGCAGCGGGCATGAGGTGCGTTTTATCGGCGAGAGAAATCCGTTTCGTGTTTCGTACTCGTGGGATCGAACCTTGGATTGTAGGAGACGGGCGTTCAGCACGACAAGGGCGGCGCCAAGACGCCGCCAGGACGCCGCGGTTGAGTCCTTCGGTTGAGCCCTTCTGCAATGCGCTTTTTTCTTGCCTTGCTTATCGATATTATTTATAATCGACGATTCGATTGAGTGGTCGCCGCGATTGACAGGGTGATCGCTCTCCCCGCCGCGCCTTGGCAAGCGCACGATCCCGCCCGAAGAACCGGAACAGGCTTTTAATTTATTGCACTTAGGAGGCTATCGCGCATGCGATATGTACGTTTGCGTTCGCGCTCGGCGTTCACGCTGGTCGAGCTGCTCGTCGTGATTGCGATTATCGGCATTTTGATCGCGTTGTTGCTGCCGGCCGTGCAAGCGGCGCGCGAGGCGGCCCGTCGCTCGACCTGCTCCAGCAACCTGAAGCAATTGGCGATCGCTTTGCAGAACTATCACGACGTGCATCTGGTGTTTCCGCCGTCGTGCTTCAACCAAGGCTGGACCAATTCCGCATCGGGCGGCGTGATCAGCCCGGCCTACGGCGCCGGTCAGATGGCGATGAATACGACGGGGTTCGTCGTGCTGTTGCCGTACATCGAACAGCAAGCGCTGTTCACCCGGTTCAATTTCAACGCCGCGGCGGGCGCCTGCGTGACGGGCGGCAGCTATCCGTTGGCGGGCGGCGACCCATTTGTGACGAGAAACGACCAAGTGATGGGCACATTGTTGCCGATTTTCCTCTGCCCCAGCGACTCCGGCTCGAAGACGTTGCCCGGCAACAACGGCAGCATCGGCATTTCGGCCAGCAGCAGCGTGCAAGGCGCCAAGACGACCTATGACTTTTCGGTGAATCCGGGCAACGAAATCTACAACGTCAATTCTTGGAAGACGGCGTCCACGATCACGCGCTCGATGTTCGGCGTGAACAGCAACTCCCGGATGGCCAGCGTCACGGACGGCACGACCAACTCCATGGCGCTGGGCGAAATCACGCTGGAACAAGAAAGCGCGCCGCACGCCTGGGGCTTTCGCGGATTCATGTCGGCCGGCGTCTCGCCGGTCCAGGCGCTCAATTATCCGCCCGGCGGCGTGGCCATCAACAACTGGCACACGGGCTGGGGAACCACGAGTTTTCCCGCCGGCAAGCTTGGCGGCTACGGTTGGATGGGCAGCTTGCATCCTGGCGGAGCGCAGATGGCCGCCGCCGACGGCTCGGTGCATTTCTTGGCCGAATCGGCGAATACCCTCGTTCTGCAGCGTTTGAGTTGGATCGCCGACGGCAAGACGACGGGCGAATACTAAACGCGCCGAACTAATGAATATCGAATCACCAATTGGAGAAGGGCGATGATGCGTTTTTGTATGGGGGGCTTCGCGGTAGCCGGCGCGCTGTTATTCGGCGGTTGCGGACGCTCGGGCGTGCTCAAGATCGTCGAGCTGCCGGTGACCGGCAAGGTGACGCTCGACGGCCAGCCGGTCGCGGGCGCCACGGTGACATTCCAGTCGAATGCGACGCTCTCGACGTTCATGGCCGTGACCGGGCCCGATGGAGTTTATCATTTGCAAACGGCCGATCTACGGGCCGGAGATTGCCAAGGGCCCTGCCGCGTGAGCATCAGCCGCTTTCTCAAGCCCGGCGGCGTTGCGCTCGGCCAAGAGGAAGTGCCGTTCCTGGTTGGCGCCGTCGAAAGTCTGCCGCCTCGGACCGCCACGCTAGAGAGTACGATGCTTACGGCGGACGTGCCGGCGGGCGGCGGAACCTTTGATTTTTCCCTGGCCAAGCTCTAGCGCCGCGCCGGGGCCAAGCAATCAGAACAGCTTCTGATACGCCGATTTAGCCGCCTCGATGCCGCGGCGGACGGCCAGGATGTCGGTATTCAGCGAGAGCATGCGGCAGCCCTTGTCGTAGGCCCGTTCGGCAAAGCTCGGATCGGCCGGAACGGCGCCCCAGTGCTTGCCGTGACGTTTGCAGGCGGCGGCCACCGAGTCGATCGCCTCCCAAACTCGCGGGTGGCTGGTCTGGCCCAGGATTCCCAAAGACTGGGAAAGATCGGCAGGGCCGACGAACAGCACGTCGACGCCATCGAGTGCGGCGATCGCATCGGCATCTTGCACGGCTCCGGCCGTTTCGATTTGGATCAGCACCAGATGCTCGCGGTTGGCTCGCTCGGCGAACTCCGCTTGCGAGCGGTGGGTGAAGTCGGCGTCTCGGCCGGAAGTATTCATGCCTCTCATGCCGCGCGGGGCGAACTTGGTCCAGGTCACGAATTCTTCGGCGTGCGCGGCCGAGCGAATTTGGGCCGCCATCACGCCGCAGGCGCCGGCCTCCAGGTTTTGCGTTACCTGGGCGTAATTCGTCGGCGCCATTCGCACGAACTGGTCGAAGCCGTTCGCCCGGGCCGCCACGGCGGCCGTTTGAATCTCTTGGTAACTCAACCCGACATGCTCCTGGTCGAGCCAGAACCCATGAAAACCGCCGGCCAGCGCATAAAGATCAATAGTGACGGGGTTTAGTAGCCGTCCGAGGGCGAAAATGCGACACAATTCGTTGTTGGCCAAAAGTTCCTTGAATCGCCGGCCCATGACATGCAACTCGCTTGTTCGAAGGGATTTCCGCTTCACCCGCTAGGCAGTCTGGCAAGCGCGGTTGGCTGCGTCAAGCACCTCAAAGTCGCTTTTCGCTCCCGCGAAAAAGCGTTCTTTCCGGCCGAGTGGCGGCAGGGCCGCATTTTTTCGATTTTCTCGCGAACCTTCGAACCGATGAAGCGTCCTAGGCATATCCGCCGGGGTTCATCGCCCTCGCGGGATTGGGTTTTTCCACGGGCCGGCCTTGCGCGGGCGGATCGTTTTCCGCTTGACGACCGAGGCCGAACGTGACACCCTTTTAGTAGACGTAGCTAACGCTGCGGGCTGCCGGTGCAGCCCGAGCGAGTTTTTCTCTCCACAGACGCGCGTAGCGCAGGAAGATTGCCATGCGTAGCACCCTCTTGAACCGCTCGAACTCGAACATCCTCGGTATTCGCCAGGATCGTCGCGTTGCGGCCGTAAAGAACGTGCTAAGCGTGGTCGTCATGCACGCGCAGTCCTTCTTTTTCAGGCACGCCTGCGCGGTCGCGGCGCCATCACTGACGGCGAAAGAACGTCAGTTGAAGCGCGCCGCCGCCGGCAAGGCCCGGTCCGCCGTCGCGATGTTGATGTCGCCGATGACGGGCAGTTACGGGCCTCAGTGCTGGCACGCTGCGCCCCCGGCGCGGCAATCCGCCTTAGGAAGCTGATTTTCGCCACGGCGAAAACTCAAAGCTGACCTAGGACGGAAGCCGGTAACGGGCCGCGGGCGACGGCGCTTTGCAAGCGCTTCGCACGTTCCGCTCGCCAGTGCGTTGTGCTTCGATTTGCCTGCAAGTCAAAGGCCCCCAACCAATCGGGCCGGGAGAGAACCATGAGCGTCTTGTCTGTTGAACTCACGGATGAAAAGCTGGCTTTGATCGAACTGGTCCGCGCCGCGCAGGCCGGCGACCGAGAGGCCTTCGGCCAACTCGTCGAACGCTTCGAGCACAGCGTTTACGCCTCGGCACTGCGCCGAGTTGGCAACCACGTCGAAGCCCAGGAATTGACGCAAGAGGTCTTCGTCCAGGCCCTGCGCAAGATCGGGCAATTGCGCGAGCCGGAATGCTTCGGTGGATGGCTGCGGACGATCACCACCCGGTTGGCCATCAACCGGCGAACTCGCGGCGGACAGGCGACGCCGACCGATCGCGAGACGCTGGAAGCCGTCTGCCTGGAGCATGAAACCCCGGTGGCGCGGGCTTTGGCGCGCGAGCGGCAGACGCAAGTTCGGGCCGGACTGGATCGGCTGGGCGAGCTCGACCGCGATACGCTCGTGGCCTTTTACATGGAAGGCCAGTCGTTGTTGCAGATGAGCACCGCGTTCGACTCGCCCGTCGGCACCATCAAGCGCCGGCTGCACGTGGCCCGCAAGCGGCTGGCCCGCCAGCTCGAAGAACTGGGCGTTTGAAGGATGAAGTCGGAAGGATGAAGGATGAGGACCGCAAACTCATCCTTCATCCTGTTTTCATCCTTCCGCCTTCAGCGTCTCAAGGCCCCGAACGCCAGCGCCAGCCAACCGGCGATGAACGACAAGCCGCCGATCGGCACGATCGCTCCCAGGATCTTCGGGCCGCCCAGGGCGAGCGCGTAGCAGCCGCCGGAAAACACCGCGATGCCGACCAGGAAACACCCGCCGGCCAGATCGAACGCTCGATGAGCACCGGCCGTCGCCGCCAGTCCCAGCAGGACCAGGGCGATCGCATGGTACATGTGATAGCGGGCGGCTGTTTCATAGGTTTCCAGCCGCTTGGCGATCTCTTCGGCCGAGAGCGCCGCGTCGCGAGCGATGCGGGGTTTCAACAAGTGCGCGCCGAAGGCGCCGCTGGCCACGGCAAGCGCGGCCAGAAGGGCTCCGAGGGCGAGCCAGACATGGGGTTTCATGGCGAACTCCGCGGATTCCGTGGCGACGATCCCTTGCGTCTCGGTTCCTGCCCGCATTTCAAGACGCCACTATTTTACCAAACAAAGGGCCGCCGCAACTCGTCGGCGAGTTGCAGCGGCCCAGGGGGGATGTCGCGGACAGCCGGGAGCCAGTCAAATCATGGGGAAGCCGGAATGCCCAACAACGCCTCTTCCTCTTCCTGAATGATGATCCGCGGCGTGACCATCATCATCA
>DATNEC010000443.1:0-34096 GCA_035606815.1 Pirellulales bacterium | reverse complement strand
CGAGCGTGTGCCCGACCTCGTGCATCACGACCTCTTTCAAGCCTTGCATCACGATTTTTTCCTGCTGAGCGGCGGAGTCGGCGCCCGCCCCGCGCACGGCAAACACCGTGGCGCCGAGGGCCAACTCGCGGGCCATTCCATGATGCAGTTCGCATCGGCAAAGCAGGCGGTGACGATGCGCCTGCGGCAGCTTCGCGGTTTCGCGCTGATAGCTTTCAATGTCCAGCGGGCCGCCGGTCAGCGCGGCGATGCTCGCCGGCGTGAACGTTTCATACTCGCGCCGCCAGAACTGCACGAAGTCGGCGTCGAAGATGATGTCGGCATCGAGAATCTGGCCCGTCGTCGGGTTCACGCGGCTGGGCCCCATCGCAAAACCGGCGCCGGCCGTGATCCAGCGGAAGGTGTTGTAGCGCACGTCTTCGGGATCCCAATCGTCGTTGTCCTGCTGCTGAATAACCTGCACGGCGTTGTAGAAGCCGGCCTTCTCGAAGGCCTTGTTCCATTCCAGAATGCCGTCGCTGATCGGCTTGCGATATTTGAACGGCACGGTCTTTTCGAGATAGAACGTGATCGGCTTTTTGGGCGTCGAAAATTCGGCCGAGGGATCGTTCTTCTGCAAGTCCCAGCGGTTGATGTACCGCACGAAGCGGTCTTCGTCGCTCTTCTTCGAGAAATCCTTGGTGGCCGTCAAAAAGTAACCGACGCGATCGTCGGCCAGACGCGGCTGGTAGCCGGTTTGCGGCAACAGGCTGAGCGAATAGTGGACGTTGATCGTCGCGCCGCGGCTGTCGGGCACGGTGTCGAATTCGAACATGCCGCTCGAAGCGTAGGTCGCCGCGACCTCGAGTTCGACGTTTTGCTCGAAGCCCTTGACGGTCGCCCACGACGACTTATTGGAGGCGAAGAAGAACCCCGGCAGCATCTGCGAAATCTGCGGCAGATCGCTCATGAAGACCTGCGTCAGATCGACGATCATTCCGCCCGAGGGGCCGATCGTCAAAATCGGCAGGCTGAATAGCACGCTGTCGGTATAGGCCAGCTTGACGGCCCGCTCTTCCGGGCTGCCGTGGGCCGCGCGAAAGCGGACGTTGCGGCGCACGATTTGGATGTTGTCGTCGACTTTGCGGAACTGCCACAGCCAATCGTCGCCGAAGCCCCACGACATGCCGGCCAGAAGCTGCCCCTCGCCGATGCCTTTGGCGATCGAGATCAAGACGATGAAATCGCGATTCAACTGGCCCGACGAGAGTTCGGCATAGACGTGGTTCTCCTTGTGGTGCAGCTTGATCAGGCCGTCGATGGCTTTGAATTCTTTGAGCACGTCGGTATAGGGCGGGTACTTGGGCTTCGGAGCGGAAGCCGACGAGCCGGAACTGCCGGCGCTCGACGAGCCGCCGCCTTCGGCCGCGACGGCCGACCCGGCGCCTTGCTTCGTTTCGGCGGGGGTCTTCGATGTGTCGGCGGGCGGATCGGCCAGGGCGGCGCCGGCGGCCGAAAGGAAGCAAAAGAACGACCCCGCGCAAATCATCGCGCGTGCAGAGCGGCAAGAACGATCGAACGTGGCCTTCATGGGTAAGGTTCTCTGGAGTTCGGCGAGCCAGAGGCGGCAGCCTCCGGACCAGTTGGGACTTTCTTCACGATGCGCTTGGCGTGTCAAACGCAAATGCGTCAAATATGTCCCATCCTACCAAGACGGCGTGCCGCAAACAAAAGGGAGCGCCAGATTTAGGGCCGAGCGGTACAATTCCCTCGAAAGCCATGACCGCCGAAACCGCCTATCGCCGGGTAATTGCCGCCTATCCGCCGAGTTGCGCCGCCCGCCAGGTCGCGTTTCTGGCCGGCGCTGGCGGGTTCAGCGGGGCCTTGTTCTGGCGGCTGGAAACCGAGCGCGGGCCGCTTTGCTTGCGCTGCTGGCCTCGCGAACACCCCAGCCGCGAGCGGTTGGAGTTCATCCAAGCCGTGCTTTGGCATGTGCATCAGGAAGGCTTTCGCCGGCTTCCGCTGCCGCTCGAAACGCGCTCGCACGCCGGGTATGTCTGCGAGGCGGGCCGGCTTTGGGAATTGGCGCCCTGGCTGCCTGGCAAGGCCGACTATCGCCAAGCGCCCAGCCCGAGCCGTCTCCGGGCCGCGATGACGACATTGGCAGAGTTTCACTTGGCGGCGGCTTCGTTCCCCTTGCCCGATCGCGGCGGCGACGCGCCGCCGGGAATTCGCGAGCGGCTCGAACGGTTGCGCGCCTGCTCGCCGGATCGGTTGGGGCGATTGTCCGAGGCGGTCGTTCCCGGCGACTGGCCCGAAGCGGCGCTGAAGGCCCGTCAATGGTTGGAACTTGCGCCGGGGGCCGTTCCGCTCGTGCAAAGCGCACTGGCGCTCGCGGCCGAGTGGATCGCGCCCTTGCAGCCTTGCATTCGCGACGTCTGGCACGATCACGTGCTCTTCGAGGGAGGGCAGGTGAGCGGCCTGGTCGATTTTGGCGCGCTGCGGACCGATACGGTGGCCGCCGACGTGGGGCGATTGTTGGGCAGCCTGGCGGGCGACGATCGCCAGGCTTGGCGCGACGGGTTGGAGGCCTACTCGGCCGTTCGTCCGCTGTCGGCGGAAGAGATCGCGCTGGCGACGGCTTTCGACCGGGCCAACACGTTGTTCGCCGGTTTGAATTGGTTGGAGTGGATCTACCTGGACGAGCGGCATTTCGAGGACCGCGGCGCCGTGCTTGCGCGTCTTGACGAAAACCTGCCGCGATTGGCGAGTTTGGTCGGTTAGCCCGCAATTATCGTCGGGCGCGAGCGAATAGCATTCTGGCCCGGTCGCCAGAACTTGATTAGAGAGGTTGCGCAGCTATGTTGTCTGGATCGTAGAGGTGCTGGATTCAATAGCGTATTGAGCGTAAACTTCATGCCGACGGTCGTTGTTGAACGAGGATGGCGCCTATTCTTTTACGCAGATGAAGGTAATGAGCCGGTTCACATTCATGCGCGTAAGGGCGGCAGCGAGTGCAAGTTTTGGCTTCGACCGGAACTTGGCCAAATTGAAGAAGCCTGGTCGTACGCGATGACACCGAAACTACGGAAGCAAGTGAGCCAGATCATCCTCGATCACTTTGACCTGATTTTGCAACGATGGACCGAATTCTTCGGAGGCGATCGAAATGCGGCGGACTGATCCCATCACAGCCGAGGGGTTTGAGGTCACTTCCGAAGCGTTGATTCTGACGCTCGCCGATGGTTCGCTGAGCATCCCTTGGTCCAAGTGCTCAGCGAAGCTCGCAGCGGCGTCTGACGCCGAGCGCCGCCAGGCGGAGTTGTCGCCTGGCGGATACGGCATTCATTGGCCGCTGTTGGATGAGGATCTTTCGGTCGGCGGATTGGTGCGCGCATAGCCGAGCAGCGAACCCTCGCTGCCTTAAGGTTTGCAAGTGTCCGGGCCGAGCACCACGGAGAACTTTCGATGCGCCCGCGGTTAGTTGCTGCTTGCTTGATCGCATGCTTGGCATGTCCTGCCCGCGCGGAAGCCGGCTGGTTCGCCGAAACCTGGCAGAGCGCGAAAACGTGCGCCGCGCGATGCACCGAGAAAGTGAAAGACTTCGCGGCGGCCCAGGGGACGAGGCTCTCGGCGGCGTCGGACCGCGCGCGAGGCTGGGTGCGGACGTCGGCGGCGCGATGGACGCCCGAGGACCGACGGCCGATTTACGGACTGCGGCTGCCGGCGCCGCTCGACGACGCGAAGCCGCTGCTCGTGCTGGTGCATGGCCTCGATTCGGGATCGGCCTTCTGGCAAGATCTTGCGGACTTGCTCGCCGCGGAGGGCCATCAACTCGCTTATTTCGATTTCCCGAACGACCAACCCATCGCCGACAGCGCCAAGCTGCTCGCCCAGGAATTGCAATCGCTGCATGAGGCGCATCCCGATTTGCAGACCGCGCTGCTGACGCACAGCATGGGCGGCATCGTGGCCCGCAGTTACGTGGAAGGCCCCGATTATGCGGGCGGAATCGATCGGTTGATTCTGTTGGCGCCGCCAAACCAAGGCTCGCGGTATGCCCGCTGGAATTGCTGCTCCGAGATGGCCGAACATTTTGCGGTGTGGCGCAGCGATCCGAACTGGCATTGGACCTGGCCCTTTATCGACGGGGTCGGGGAAGCGGGCCGCGACCTGAGGCCCGAGTCGAGCTTTCTGACGAACCTCAACGCCCGGCCGCGGCGCGAGGGGGTGAGCTATACGATCATCGCGGGCAACCGCAGTTGCGGTTGGCGCTATACGGCCGCGAGTCTGGGTCTTGTCGCCCGTTGCGTGCCCGAACTGCGAATCGAAGCCGACGATCGCCTGCGAGAGCGCTTGACGGTTTGGGCCGCCCAATTGCGCGATCGCCCCGCGGCCGGCGATGGCTTGGTGACGGTCGCCAGCACGCGCCTGGACGGCGTCGGCGATTTCGTGATCGTGCCGGCGGACCACGCGACAATCGCCTGTTCGCGCGACGACCTGCCGCCGATCGCCTGGGAAACGATCCGCGAGCGGCTGGCCCGCTAGCGGCGTCAGTCGCTTTTCGGTTTCGTTTTCTTTTCAGGCTTGGAGGTCGAGCCGCCGCTGGGCTTGCTTTCGGGAGTTTTCGATTCGCTCGACTTGCTCTCGGACTTGCCTTCCGCAGACTTGCCGTCGGCCGGCTTCGTATCGCTCGATTTGCTGTCGGCCTCGGCCCGCTTCTTGTAAGAATCGCTACGGTAGTCGGTCTGGTAGAAGCCCGAGCCTTTGAAGACGATCGCCGCCCCCGCGCCGATCAAGCGGCGCAGCTTCTTCTTGCCGCACTCCGGGCATTTTTTTTCGACCTCGGCCGTGATCGATTGGAACAGTTCGAATTTGTGGCCGCAGGCGTCGCAAACGTAGTCGTAAGTCGGCATGTTGGTTTGATCTTTCCTTAGTTCGCCCCGGAATCGGCCGCGGCCGAAACGATCACCTGCGCGGGCCGCAGCACGCGGTCGTACACCTGGTAGCCTTCTTGCGCCACCTGCAACACCGTGCCGGGCGGATATTCGGCGCTGGGCTGCTGCATGATCGCCTGATGCAGGTGCGGGTCGAACGGCTTGTGCAAGGCCTCGATGCGGACGCAGTGATAGCGGCCGAGCACGCCTTCCAACTGCTGCGCCACCAGCTTCACGCCCTCCACCAGGCTGCCGGCCTCGGAATTTTTTTCCGCCGCTTGAATCGCCCGGCCCACGTTGTCCAGCACCGGCAGCAGATCGCCAAGCAAAGGCAACGCCGCGTAGCGTCGCTCTTCGTCCAATTCGCGCCGCGCCCGTTTGCGGTAGTTGTCCAACTCAGCCTGGGCCCGCAACACGCGGTCGCGGGCCTCGTCCAGATCGCGCCGGGCCTGTTCGGCTTCGTCTTCGACGGCCGCCGGATCTTCCGAAGCTTCCGATGCCGCGGCGCGGCGAAGCACCGCATCGGCCGCGGCCGCTTGCTCGTCGGCGCCTCGGGGCTCGTTGGTTGGATTCGTATCGTTCATGGTTCTATAGGGCTTGAGGTTCCAAGTTCCAAGTTTCAGGTTCCAAGAGGAACTCGTGCGACGCTCTCATAACTTGGAACCTGAAACTTGGAACTTGAAACCTACTCCCCCTCCTGGTTCGATTCGTCGGGAATGAAATAATCCTTCAGCTTCTCGAAAAAGCTTTTGCGGTGGGCGCTCACGTTGCGATGTTCCTCTTCGGCCAGCTCGCGCAGCAACTCTTCCTGGCGGGCGTTGAGCGACTTGGGCACCTCCAGGTGAATCTGCACCAACAGGTCGCCCTTGCCGCGATGCTGCAAGTCGGGCATGCCGCGGCCGCGCAGCTTGAACACCTCGCCGGGCTGCGTGCCCGCGGGGATTTGCAGCTCGTCGCGGCCTTCCAAGGTGGGCACTTCCAACGTCGCGCCGAGCGCCGCCTGCGAGTAGGTGACCGGAAGCGGGCAGATCAGGTTCCGGCCCTCGCGATGGAACAGCGCGTGCTCCTTGAGCGCGATGAAACAATAGCAGTCGCCCGGCGGGCCGCCGTCGGGGCTGTGGTTGCCCTCGCCCGTCAACCGCAGCCGCATTTCGTTATCGACGCCCGCGGGAATGCGCACCTCGCGCTCCACGCGGCGTTTGACCAACCCCTCGCCGCCGCAACTCGGGCAGCGGTCTTTGATGACGCTGCCGGCGCCGTGGCAGGAAGGGCAGGTCGTCTGCACGCGGAAGATGCCGGTCGTTTGTATGACTTGTCCGGCGCCGCCGCAGTAACGGCATTTTTCGGGCGACGATCCGGACTTGGCGCCGGAGCCCTGGCAATCGGAGCAGCGCTCGTGCCGTTCGATCCGCACCTGTTTGCTGACGCCGCGCGCGGCCTCGATCAGGTCCAGCGTGACGTCGGCCCGCACGTCGCCGCCGCGCCGCGCTCGGCGTCCCCGCCCTCGACCTCGCCCGCCGCCGCGCCCGAAGATATCTCCGAACACGCCGTCGCCGAAGATGTCGCCGAAGGCCTCGAAGACGTCGTTGATGTCGGTGAAGTGCGGCGAACCGCCCCCCGGGCCGTCGACGCCGGCATGGCCGTAGCGGTCGTAGCGGGCCCGCTTGTCGGGATCGTTCAAGACCTCGAACGCCTCGGCGCACTCTTTGAAGCGCCCGACGGCCTCTTCGTCGCCCGGGTTCTTGTCCGGGTGGTACTTGATCGCCAGCTTGCGATAAGCGGTCGCAATCTCATTGCCCGAGGCGCTGCGCTCGATCTCCAAGACCTCGTAGTAATCGCGTTTGCCGGCCATACTCGCCATGGCTGTGAGGAAGGAACACGGACCGGTTGCTGAAGAATTATACGCCGCGGTATAGGGGTTCAGGTTCCAAGTTCCAGATTCCAGGCCGGAGGCGCCTTCCGTTTCTTTTAATCTGGAACTTGAAACCTGAAACTTGGAACTCTTCCCCCCGCGCCGCAAACGGGCCACCCCAGTTTCTTGGGAGTGGCCCGTCGTCGGCTTGCTCGAACCTCTGCCGAAGGACTAGCGGACGCTGCCTTCGACGCGGTTCTTTTTCAGATCGTCTTTGTCGAGGTTGGTGACCAAGGCTTCGGTCGTCAACATCAATGCCGAGATGCTGGCGGCATTGCTCAAGGCGCTGCGCACGACCTTCAGCGGATCGATGATGCCGGCCTTGTACATGTCGACGTACTCGGCCTTGTTGGCGTTGTAGCCGATGTTCGTCGCCTTGCGGCTGACCTCGTCGGCCACCACCGAACCGTCGATGCCGCAGTTGTCGGCGATTTGCTTCATCGGCGCCGACAGGCTGTGCAAGATGATGTCGACGCCGATCTTCTCGTCTCCCTTGGCGCTCGATCGGGCCTTCTCGACCACCTCGCGGCAGCGGAGCAAAGCCACGCCGCCGCCCGGCAAAATGCCTTCTTCGACCGCCGCACGGGTGGCGTGCAGCGCGTCTTCGACGCGGGCTTTCTTTTGCTTCATGTCCGACTCGCTGCTGGCGCCGACCGAAATGATCGCCACGCCGCCGGTCATCTTGGCCAGCCGTTCCTGGAACTTCTCGCGGTCGTACTGGCTTTCGGTGGCCTCGATCTGGTTGCGGATCTGTTGAATCCGGGCCTGGATGTCGGACGTCTTGCCGGCGCCTTGTACGATCGTCGTGTCGTTCTTGTCGACGGTGATCTGCTTGGCGCGGCCCAAATGCGACAGCTCCAGGTTTTCGAGCTTCAGCCCCAGGTCTTCGCTGATCAGCGTGCCGCCGGTCAGCACGGCGAGATCGCCCAGCATGGCCTTGCGGCGATCGCCGAAGCCCGGCGCCTTGACGGCGCAGATGTTGAGCACGCCGCGGAGCTTGTTCACGACCAAAGCGGTCAGGGCCTCGCCCTCGACGTCCTCGGCGATCAGCAACAGCGGCTTGCCGGACTGGCTGGTCTTCTCCAGCAACGGAATCAGTTCGCGCAAATTGCCGATCTTCTTTTCGTGGATCAGGATGTAGGCGTCGTCGAGCACGCAATCCATCTCGGCCGGCCGGTTGATGAAATAGGGCGAGATGTAGCCCTTGTCGAACTGCATGCCTTCCACCAGCTCGAGCGTGGTGTCGGTGGCCTTGCCTTCTTCGACCGTAATCACCCCGTCCTTGCCGACCTTCTCCATGGCGTCGGCCAGCAAATTGCCGATTTCGGCGTCGTTGTTGGCGCTGATCGCGCCGACCTGCGCGATTTCTTCCTTGCTCGAAACGGGCTTGGCCATGCTCTTCAGGTGCTCGATGGCCGCTTCGACGGCCTTGTCGATGCCGCGCCGCACCGCCATCGGATTGCTGCCGGCGGCGACGTTGCGCGTGCCTTCCTTGAAGATCGCACGGGCCAGCACGGTCGCGGTCGTCGTGCCGTCGCCGGCGATGTCCGACGTTTTGGAGGCCACTTCGTTGACGAGCTTGGCGCCCATGTTCTCGAAGCGGTCTTCGAGTTCGACTTCCTTGCTGACGGTCACGCCGTCCTTGGTGACGGTCGGTCCGCCGAACGATTTGTCGATAATCACGTTGCGGCCGGTCGGACCCATCGTAATGGCGACCGCGTCGGCCAGCTTCTCCACGCCCTTGAGCATCTTGGCCCGGGCCTGGTCCTCGAACAGCAATTGTTTAGCCACGATTGAAGGTTCCTTGGAGATTTTGGATTTTCGGTTTTGGATTTTCGATTCGCCGCGTGGACATCGCCTATCAGAAGCAGTGACCAAACGCGATTCATGGCGGGCAGCGCCCACCCTGCAGCGTCTGTGGCCGTTACCCGACGACCTTGGCCAGAATGTCGCTCTCGCGGAGGATCTTGACGTCGCGGCCGTTGACTTCGATTTCCGTACCCGAGTACTTGCCGTAGATCACTTCGTCGCCGACCGTCACCGACAGCTTGCCGCGCTCGCCGCTGTCCATCAGTTTGCCGGGGCCGACGGAGACCACCTTGCCGCGCTGCGGCTTTTCCTTGGCGGTGTCGGGCAGCACGATGCCGCCGGCGGTGGTCGTTTCGGCTTCCTTGGGTTCAACCACCACGCGATCGTCCAGGGGACGGAGTTTGATGTCTTTCATGAATCAGTCTCTCTCGATTGATTTTAGGTTTTGGATTTTGGATTTCATGTTTTGGATTTCGGCAATCGAAAATCGAAAATTCGTTTACATTCCCATCCCGCCCATGTCCATGCCGCCCATGCCACCCATTCCACCCATGCCGCCGCCCATGCCACCCATGCCGTGGTCGTGGCCGCCGTGATGGTCGGCGTCTTCTTCTTCCTTGGGAATTTCGGTGACGAGCGATTCGGTCGTCAACAGCAGCGAGGCCACGCTGGCCGCGTTTTGTAGCGCGGTCCGCACGACCTTCGCCGGATCGATGATGCCGGCCGCCACCAAGTCCGTATAGGCGTCCTTGTCGGCGTCGTAACCTTCGTTCTTGTTCTTGAGTTGACGCACGCGATTGACCACCACCGCGCCGTCGACGCCCGCGTTGTCGGCGATCGCGCGCAACGGATCGTCGAGCACGTTGCGGATGATCCGCACGCCCAAGCCCTCGTCGCCTTCGAGCGAGAGTTTGTCGAGCGCCTTTTCGCTGCGAATCAAGGCCACGCCGCCGCCGGGGACGATGCCCTCTTCGAGCGCCGCCTGGGTAGCGGCCTTGGCGTCTTCGATCAGCGCCTTGCGCTCTTTCATTTCGGTCTCGGTCGCGGCGCCGACGTTGATCTGCGCCACGCCGCCGGCCAGCTTGGCCAGCCGCTCTTGCAGCTTCTCGCGATCGTACTCGCTGTCGGTGCCTTCGATCTCGCGGCGGATTTGGTCGGCCCGGCCGTCGATCTCGACCTTCTTGCCGGCCCCGCCGACGACCGTGGTGTTCTCGGCCGAAATCACGATCTTGCGGGCGCGGCCCAGATCGGTCAGCTTCACCGAATCGAGCTGAATGCCAAGATCCTTGAAGATCGCCGTACCGGCCGTGAGCACCGCCAGATCGCCCAAGATCGCCTTGCGACGATCGCCGTAGCCAGGGGCCTTGACGGCGGCGACATTGAGAATACCGCGCATCTTGTTGACCACCAACGTGGCCAGCGCCTCGCCCTCGACGTCTTCGGCGATGATCAACAGCGGCTTGCCCGACTTGCTGACGGCCTCGAGGATCGGCACCAGGTTCTTGGCGCTGGAAATCTTCTCTTCATAGATCAGGATCTGGCAGTTTTCCAGTTCGACAGTCTGTTCGTCCTGGTTGGTGACGAAGTGCGGCGAGAGATAGCCGCGGTCGAACTGCATGCCTTCGACGACCTCGACCGTGGTCTCGGCCTGGCGGCCTTCTTCGATCGAGATGACGCCGTCCTTGCCGACCTTCAAAAAGGCCTCGGCCAGCACGTCGCCGACGCTGGGGTCGTTGTTGCCGGCGATCGTGGCGATCTGCTTCAGTTCGGTCTTGTTCTTTTCGTTGATCGGCGTGGCCAGCTTGCCGATCGCCTCGACGACCGCCTCGGTCGCCTTGTTGATCCCGCGCGAGAGCGCCATCGGGTCGGCGCCCGCGGCAATCATCTTCAGGCCCTCGCGAAAGATCGCCTCGGCCAGGATGGTGGCAGTGGTCGTGCCGTCCCCGGCGACGTCGTTGGTTTTGCTGGCCGCCTCTTTGATAAGCTGGGCGCCGAGATTCTCGAAGGCGTCATCCAACTCGATGTCTTCGGCGACGGTCACGCCGTCCTTGGTCACCTTGGGCGAGCCCCAGCCCTTGTCGAGCACGGCGTTGCGGCCGCGCGGGCCAAGCGTGCTGCGAACGGCCCGGGCCAACTTCGAGGCGCCGGCCAAAAGCGGCTGTCGCGCCTCATCATCAAACACCATCTGCTTTGCCACAGTGGTTTCCTCCTGTTGTTGGCGAAAAGAATGTCTTGTGTCGCGCCCGGGTCGGCTCGCTCCATCGCTTCGTTGGCTCCTCGGCCAAGCGGCGGCGAAATCGAGCGTCTTCCCGAGGCAGTGTAGGAATGCGGTGCAGCCCCTCGTCGATCGAACCTCTCCTATAGACCGCGACCACTATTGGCAGCCGCCGGCCATCGAATCGCCCGAAAAAGCACAATACGTGCCAAGACTGCGGCCATTGCCATAACTAATTGAAAAACAAGATGTTACAGCAGTGGCATGGCATTTAGACCGAATTGGCCGTCTCACGGGGCGTACTGCCAACTTGGCAGATGGGAGGGAGGCGAGTTAGGCGGTTCTGGATGGAAGCGGTTGCCGGTCTCGTCCTTGGCACGTCGTAGTACAATACCCGCATGCCTCGGCCCCCTCAGATCAGCGCTTACTGCATGACCAGTGGCGCGTTCTTTCTCGTGCTCGCTGCGGTTGATTTCTCGGAACCAGGAGCCGCATGCGTGGTGAAAGCGCCGATATGGGCGGCTTGGCTTTGCTGTGCGCTGGGCTTCGTCGGCGCCGGCTTATCCAAACGACCAATTCGCGGTGCGGCAATCGGCGCGGCGTTTGGGCTGATTCCGGCCGCGGTCATCTGGTTGCTCGATGGCTTAAACCATGACGGAAGTTCTTCGATCGGCATGTTGGTTTTTTTGGGAATCATGGCTGCTGCCTTTTCGCGCGCGGTCACCCAAACGATTCGCGACCGATAACGTAGGCCCCGCCTTCAATTCCGTCTGCATTGCTAGCCAAGCCGCCAGAACCTTAAACTCAAGTGCTTTTGCATCCACGATCGCCGGGCGGCCTTTGCATGGTCGACATTCGCTTGATCGTTGCGGTCGAGCGGCGATTGCAGCTTGACCGCCGAGCGTAGGAGAGGGGGCGAAAACCATGATTTATAGACCCTTGCATAATCTATCAACCATTCCTCCGCGGTTTCGATCCGTTTGCGAGGCCGGGCAACGACCGCGGATTGCGGCTTCTGGCGTCGGGCCAAGCCGGGCGAGGACCATGCGACGTCGCAACTTACGGTTTGCCGCGGGATCAGCCGCAGGCGCCAGTCAAAGCACAAAGCGCGGCAATGCGGCGAACGCCGGCGCGGGTCGCGGCGCGGTCCAAATCGGGTCTGAACCGGGCATTGTTTAGGCATGAAGGCCCCTGTTTTTAACGCCCGCGACCCCCCTTACTGGAGCATCCGTTTGCAAAAACTCTCGTAAAAAGTGTCAGTCAGGCCTCCTCGTGCGGCGCGCGACGCGCGGCGATATAAATAAATCGGCCAAAATATAAATCACTTCCGCATGCCGCTGCGGCGCGACGGCGAGCTGGAGCGATATACTGGCGGCGGAATTGTCGACCGCACGGAGAACGGGGAAATGTCATGCAACGCCTGCTCGCCTTGCTGATCTGCGCCGTCGCCTCCGCAGCGCTAGACACGCTGCCTTCACCCCTCTTGGCCGAGGTCGCGGCCGCGGAGGCCGACCAGGCTCCGCCGAAAAAACCGATGGAAAAGAGCTATCGCGGGCCGCTTGCGGAACTGACGCCCGAGCAGGTTCGACAGCGAGACGCGCTGCGCGCCGACCTGGAGCATTTGGCCGGCAAGATCGGAGAGCGAAATCTGCGCCGCTATCCGCAGTTGTTGGCCGCCGCCGACTTTCTGGATAAATCGCTCGCGAAAGCCGGCTACCGCGTCGCGCGGCAAGGCTACGGAGTCCGCGGGCGGAATTGCGATAACCTCGAAGTCGAAATCCGCGGCCAGAAGCATGCCGACGAGATTGTCGTCGTCGGCGCCCACTACGATTCGGTCGAAGGGGCGCCGGGCGCCAACGATAACGGCAGCGGCGTCGTCGCGATGCTCGCTTTGGCCAGACGATTTGCGGGGAAGCAGCCCGAGCGGACGCTACGGTTCGTGGCCTTCGTCAATGAAGAGCCGCCTTACTTCCAAACCGCCACGATGGGCAGCCTGGTCTATGCCCGCCGCTGCCGACAGCGCAAGGAGAACGTCGTCGCGGCCATCAGCCTGGAGACGATCGGTTATTACAGCGACAAGCCCGACAGCCAGCGCTATCCGGCGCTGTTGAGCGCGCTCTATCCCTCGACGGGCGACTTCATTGGTTTTGTGTCCAATGTTGCCTCGCGGCCGCTCGTCGATGAGTTCACGTCCGCCTTTCGCCGGCACGCGAAATTTCCCAGCGAAAAGGGAGCGTTGCCCGCCGCGATCCCCGGCGTCGGCTGGTCCGATCAATGGTCCTTCTGGGAGGAGGGCTACCTGGGCCTGATGGTGACCGACACGGCGAACTTTCGCTACCCTCACTACCACACGGCCGAGGACACGCCCGACAAGATCGACTACGATCGCCTGGCCCGCGTTGTGGATGGGCTGGCCGGCGCCGTCGGCGATCTGGTTCGGCTCGCTCCGCCGCAGGGCGGCTCGCCCGCTGAAAAACCCGTCGAGAAAGCCGAATGACTTTTTACCGCCTCCGCGCGCCGTCGAGCCGAATCGCCTTTCAACTGGCCGCCGCGTTGGGATTCGCGCTTTCCGGCCTTCACGTGTCGGCGGCCGCCGATTCCGCGGCAAAGCCGAATCTCGTGTTCCTGCTGGCCGATCAGTGGCGCGCCGACGCACTGGGCTATGCCGGCGACCCGAACGTCAAAACGCCCAACCTCGACCGGCTGGCCGGCGAAAGCGCGAACTTCGTGCGCGCGGTTTCCAGCTGCCCGGTCTGCTGCCCGTTTCGCGGCTCGTTGATGACCGGGCAAAGACCGCTGACGCACGGAGTCTTTCTGAACGACGTGCCGCTCGCCGCCGAAGCGACGACCATCGCCGAAGTGCTCGTCGGCGCCGGTTACCGGACGGGCTACATCGGCAAATGGCATCTCGACGGCCGCGGCCGCTTGAGCTTCACTCCGCCCGAGCGGCGGCAAGGGTTTCAGTACTGGAAAGCCGTGGAATGCACGCACGATTACAACAACTCGTTTTACTACGCCGACGCCCCGGCGCGGCAGACCTGGCAGGGTTACGACTCGATCGCCCAGACGCGCGACGCCGAGGACTTCATTCGCCATCATGCCGGCCGCGGCCAACCGTTCGCCTTGTTCCTGTCGTGGGGCACGCCGCACAATCCTTATGAGACCGCGCCGGAAAAATACCGGGCGATGTACAAGCCGGAAAACATTCAGTTGCGACCGAACGTCCCCGATCAGCTTAAGATTCCGGCGCGCCGCGAGTTGGCAGGCTATTACGCCCACTGCACGGCGCTCGACGATTGCGTCGGCGAACTATGGGAAACGCTGAAAGCCGCCGGCATCGAGGAAAACACGATCGTCGTGTTCACCGCCGACCACGGCGGCATGCTGTATTCGCAGGGCCAAGTCCGCAAACAAAAGCCGTGGGACGAATCGATCCGCGTGCCGATGCTGTTTCATTGGCCCGCGGGAATCGGCCGCGAGGGACGCCGGCTCGACGCCGCCATCAACAGCGAAGATCTGATGCCCACGCTATTGGGACTGATGAAGGCGCCGATCCCCGAGCAGGTCGAAGGGAGCGATCTGAGCGGCTACTTGCGCGGCGGCGACAAGCCGGCCGACGATGCGGCATTGATTACGTGCCCTTCGCCCTTTGGCGAGTGGACGCGCAACCGCGGCGGGCGCGAATATCGGGGGCTGCGCACGGCCCGCTACACGTATGTCCGCGACCTGAACGGCCCCTGGCTGCTCTACGACAATCAGGCCGACCCTTACCAACTCAAGAATCTCTGCAACGAGCCCGAACACGCCGAACTGCAAGCCGATCTCGATCGCCAACTGAATGACAAGCTGGCCAAAACGCACGACGAGTTCCTGCCCGGCGCCGAATACATTCGGCGGCGCGGTTACCAGGTCGACGCCAACGGCACGGTCCCCGTTCGACCCTAACTGCGGCGTGCCGCGAGTTGCAATGGACTTCGTCTTGTACCAGGACGATCAACTGCTCGTGCTCGACAAGCCGTCGGGCCTGCTCGCCGTGCCGGGGCGCGGCCCCGATTTGCAAGATTGCCTGAGTGCGCGGGTGCAAGCCGTCTGGCCCTCGGCTGTTGTCGTCCACCGGCTCGACCGTGACACCTCCGGGCTGATCGTCATGGCGCTCTCGGCCGAAGCGCAGCGAAATCTGAGCCGGCAGTTCGCCGACCGCTCGGCGGACAAGCGTTACGTGGCGGTCGTGTTCGGTTGCCCGAGTGCGTCGGAAGGCGCCATCGACTTGCCGCTGCGCAAAGACTTCGACCGTCCGCCGCGTCATCGGATCGACCCGATCGAAGGCCGGCCGGCATTCACGTCGTGGAAATTGATCGAGCGGTTCGCGGACCGCAGCCGCTTGGCGGTTCGACCGTTGACCGGCCGTTCGCACCAGATTCGCGTACACCTGGCGACGCTCGGGCATCCGATCTTGGGAGACAACCTCTACGCCCACGACGAGGCGTTGGCGATGTCTCCGCGGTTGCTGCTGCATGCCGAACGGCTTTCGCTCGACCATCCAACAACCGGCCAGCGCATGACTTGGAACGCCGAGAGCCCGTTTTGACCGCGCCGCTTTACTCGCGATGCGGCGCGGAATACCATACCGGTCGAAGCGGGCGGCAGTCTGCGAATCAACATCCTTGAAAAACTCGTATCGAAAGGACCGATCTCATGCGCCGATTTTTTTCAGCCGTTGCGATGACCCTCCTGGTTGGCGCCGGAGCTTGCCTCGCCGGCAGTCAGGCCGCCGCGGCGGACAACTACGCGTTCGACCCGGTGCATTCCTCGGTCAGCTTCAAGGCGCGGCATCTCGACATCAGTTGGATTCATGGACGGTTCAACGAAATGGAGGGCAAAATCTCGTTGGACCGAGACGACCCGGCGAAGTCGTCGTTCGAGCTGTCGATCAAGGCCGATAGCGTCGACACGGGCAACAAGGCGCGCGACGAGCACCTGCGACAGCCCGACTATTTCGATACCAAGCAATTCCCGACCATCGACTTCAAAAGCACGAGCGTCAAGGCGGTCAAGGGCGGATATGAAGTGACGGGCGACTTCACCATGCACGGCAAGACCAAGAAAATCACCTTGAACTTCGAAGGCGGCAAAGAAATCGAGTTCATGGGGACGAAGCGGGTCGGTTTCGCGACCGAACTGTCGCTGAAGCGCAGCGACTTCGGTTTCGACAAGAAAGCCATCGGCCCGATCGGCGACGAGGCGTTGATCTTCATCGATTTCGAGGGCGCCCGGAAATAGCGGATGCCCGATCCGGTCTTGTACTTGCAGGCGATGGCCGCGGCCGCATCGGCCGGCGCGGCCATCGCGCTGGTGATCGGTTGGGTTCGCCGGCCTGCCGGCGCTGCAAGGATGAATCTGGCGTGCGTCGGCGGCATGGTTTTGGGCCTGGCGGTGGGCTACGAAGTTCTGCGCTTGCGGCCGGCCTGGCCGCCGGCGAACGGCCTCGGCCGGTTTCTGTGGATTGTCATGCCTGCGGTCGTTGGAATCGAGACGATCGCCGCGATGGAGCGAACGCCGCGATGGTTCGCTTGGAGTTTGCGGCTCCCCTTGGTTGGGTCCATTGGCCGGATCCTGCTGCACGGTTCCGTATATCTAGTTGGCGCTGACAGGCAGTGGACGGCGCGGCAGGCAGTTGTTGCGCTCTCGCTCAGCGGCGCGGCCCTGGCGATCGCCTGGGCGCTCTTGCTGTGGCTCGCTCGGCGATCTGCGGGAATCTCCATTTCGCTTGCGCTGGCCGAGGCGAGCTTGTGCGGCGGGGCCGTCATCATGCTGGCCGGTTACTTGTCCGGCGGCGCCGCGGCGTTGCCGCTGACGGCGGCTCTTGCGGGCGTCGCCGTGGCGTCATGCTTGATCGGCGAGCGCCTGGAGATGCAAGGTGCGATTGGAATCGGCATTGTCGGGCTGTTCAGTCTGTTGTTCATCGGCCGGTTTTTCGGCGGGCTTTCGACCGCATCGGCGCTGGCCATGTTTTTCGCCCCGCTGTTGTGCTGGGCGACCGAAATACCGGCGCTGCGCACTCGCAAGCCGTGGCTGGTCGGATCGCTCCGCTTGGTGCTCGTGGCGATTCCGCTGCTGGCCGTGTTCGCCGCGGCGAAGCGCGAATTCGATCGAAGCGGCCTGGCCCAAGGCGAATTGCCGCCACGCATCGAGGATCGCAAGTCACCGCTTGGCGCGATTGCATCCGCGACGATGGCCATTGGCGCTAGTTTTTGAGATTCATCGCCCGTGGGGCTAGGTCACTTCATACGGCGAGCGCTGCGGCCGGCTGAGCATGGCGTTGGCTTCGGCATCGCCGACGAATGCTTCTTTCGCCGCGTCCCAATTCAGCTTGCGGCCCAGGCGAAGCGAAATGTTGGCCAGGTGGCAGGCGCTGACCGATCGATGCTGGCTCGCGACGTCGGAGATCGGCGTCTTGCGGCTCTTGATGCAATCGAAGAAGTTGCCCATGTGGTCGTTGCTCTCGTAAAGCCGGGTCGCGTCGGCAGGCAACGGGCGCTCGGCCAGTTCCTCGACTGGCTTGCCGGTAATCCGCCCGCGGTTCACATACAGCCGCCCGCCGTCCCCCTCGAACAAAACGCCTTCGTCGCCCAACACGACTTCGAGCAGCACGTCGCCGGGATACGTGAAATCGACGGTAAACTCGGCCGGCGTATTGAAGGAGTTGCTCCGCTGGGCGTCGTTGATTCGCTTCCGTTCCGCATCGTCCATTCGACCCTGAACTGAGTTCGGCCCCGATCGATCGACGCCCATCGCCCAGTGCGCGATGTCCATGTGATGGGCGCCCCAGTCGGTCATGATGCCGCCCGAGTATTCGTACCACCAACGAAAGTCGTGGTGGCATCGTTCCGGCGAATAATCGTGCTCGGGCGCCTGGCCTTGCCAGAGCTGCCAGTTCAACGCCTCGGGGACCGGCTTTGCCTCGAAGGGGCCGCCCGTCTTGGTCGATCGCGGCAGCGAGACCGTCACTTTTTGCAGCTTGCCGAGGCGGCCGTTTCGCACGAGTTCGCACGCCTGGCGAAAGCGAGCGTCGCTGCGCTGCTGCGTGCCGACTTGAAACACCCGCTGGGTTTCTTGCACCGTCTTGACGAGCAGCTTGCCTTCGTCGATGGTCAGCGTCAACGGCTTTTCGCAGTAGACGTCTTTGCCCGCTCGAAGGGCCGCCAGCGCGACGGCGGTGTGCCAATGATCGGGCGTGCCGATCGTGACGGCGGCGATGTCTTTGCGATCCAGCAGTTTTCGATAGTCGCCGTAGATTTCCGCCTTGCCGCCGAACCGTTCTCTTGCGCGCTCGGCGTGCTGGCGGTCGACGTCGCAGACGGCGACGATATCGCCGAACTTCGCCGCGCGGCCGGCGATGCCGGTCCCTTGTCCTCCGAGGCCGATCGCCCCCAACACGAAGCGATCGTTCTTCGATTGCGCGGCGCAGGAGCGGCTTGCGGCCCAATAGGGCGCGGCGTACCCCGCGGCAAACATTCCGGAAGCGGCGCCAAGAAACGTGCGGCGGGTAAACGATCGCGTGCTCATGGTAGATGACCTTCGGGCGTAAGGAAGTTCCAGTCGACACTCCAGGGCGTTCTTCAAATCGCCGCTCGTTGGCTTGCGGCGAGGGCTTGCGACGAGTTTACCTGCCGCCGGAAGGGAATGCACGTCGAGGTCGGGCAGAGGCGTCGGCAAAAAAATCGCCCCGTGCTACGCGCATCGGGCGCCGCAGTGGTAAGATGGCGGCTATTCCCAGCCTGGCCTGGCGCCGGATAGTTGGCGCCCTCGAAACCGCGGAGAACCTCCGACGATGTGGTGGCACCTGTTGCTAGCGCCGTGTGCAGCCGCGATATTGGCTCTCGGACTGCCCGCGGAGCGACTATCGGCGGCCGAGCCTTTGCATCAGGCGATCGATCGGTTGATCGCGGCCCAAGCCGCCGGCGAAGTCGGTCCCCTCGCCGGCGATGCCGAGTTCCTGCGGCGGGCGTATCTCGATCTGGCCGGCAAGATTCCCGCGGCGGACGAAGCCCGCGCGTTCCTAGCCGATCCGGCGACCGACAAGCGGGCGAAGCTCATCGACCGTCTGCTGGAAAGCCCCGACTTTCCGCGACGGATGCAAGATCTGTTTCACGCCATGCTGCTGGAGCGGCGCGGCGATGATCCGCACTGGCTCGATTATCTGCGCCGCTCGTTCGAGGCCAACAAGCCGTGGGACGTGCTGGCGCGAGAGATTCTCGATCCCGATCCGCAAGACGAAGCCGTGCGCGGCGCCGCCTACTTTTACGTCAGCCGGCTGGACAAGGTGGGCCAGCAAGACACCGATTACCCTGGCCTGACCCGCGACGTCGGGCGGCTGTTTCTGGGCGTCGATTTGCAGTGCGCCCAGTGCCACAATCACCTGTTCATCGACGACTACAAGCAGCAAGACTTTCAGGGCCTGTACGCCGTCTTCCTCAACACGTTCATCCGCCGCGACGTCAAGTTTCCGGCGGTCGGCGAAAACCTGCTGACGAAGAAGACCGAGTTCATGTCGGTGTTCGACAAGGTTCCGCTCGCGACGGGGCCGCGCATTCCCGGCGGCGCCGAGATCGAGATCCCCGCCTTCGCCGCGGGCGAAGAGTACCGCGTGCCGCCGGACAAGCAGGCGAACCAGCCGGGCGAGCCGAAGTTCAGCCCGCTGGAGGCGATCGCCGCGCGGGTGGCGACCGCTGAAAACGCGGCCTTTAGCCGCAACATCGCCAATCGGCTGTGGTTCGTGATGTTCGGCCGTGGGCTGGTGCATCCGCTCGATCTGTTTCACCGCGAGAATCCCCCCTCGCATCCCGAGCTGTTGGAATTGTTGGCCCAAGACATTGCGGCGCGAAAGTTCGACATGCGCGGCATGCTGCGCGAGTTGGCCCTGAGCGAAACATACCAGCGGAGCGGCCTGCTTCCCGCCGCTGGCGAGGCGCCGCCTCCGGCAAGCTACCGCGTCGCGCTCGAAAAGCCGCTCTCGGCCGAGCAGCTTTTTTGGAGCATGCTGACGGCGGCCGGCACGCCAGCCGCGGCGCCGCCCGGGAATGAGCAGCCGGGCGACGAGAAAGCGGGCAAGACCGAACTCGACGAGCTGCGCAAACGATTCGTGGCGGCATTCGCCAATCCGCCGAAAGAGCCCGAGATCGAGTTCAGTCCGAGCGTCAAGGCGGCGCTGTTCGTGATGAACGACCCGCGCGTGCTCGGTCTGCTCGAGGCCCGGCCCGGCAACCTCGTCGATCGGCTATCGGAGCTCGCCGGGCCGCGGGAAGTCGCAGATGAGTTGTATCTCAGTGTGCTGACCCGCTTGCCGACCGACGAAGAACGGGCCGACATGGCCGCCGCGCTGGCCGAGCGACCCGACCGCCGCGCGGCGGTGCTGGGGCAGATGGCCTGGGCGCTGGTGGCGAGCACCGAGTTTTGCCTGAACCATTGAGGCGCGTCGCCATGAAATCGAATCCGCTTTGCAAGCCGTGGGAACACCGACTCTCGCGGCGCCGTCTGCTGGGCGCCGGCGCCGCGGCGATTGGGCTCGGCAGCCTGGTCCGTCCGGCAATGGCCGAAGAACTGAAGAAGCGGCAGAAGCAAGTGCTCTTTATCTGGATCGACGGCGGGATCAGTCAACTGGAAAGCTGGGATCCCAAGCCGGGCACGCAATTCGGCGGCCCCTTCCGGGCGATCTCAACCTCCGTGCCTGGCATCCAAGTCAGCGAGCTGCTTCCCAAAACCGCCCGGCAGATGCATCACCTGGCCCTCGTGCGCAGCCTCTGCACCAAGGACAACTCGCACTCGGCTGGCGTCGCGCGAATCCAGCGCGGCGATCCCAAGAACCGTGGCGTGACCTACCCGTTCTTCGGCTCGGCCGTCGCCAAGCTGCTGGGCGCGGGCGAGAGCGGCTTGCCGCCCTACGTGTGGGTCAAGCCCGGCAGCGGCGGGTTCATCTACGCCGATGCCGGTTTTCTGGGGCCGAAATACGGAGCGCTGGCCTTCGGCGACGGCAAGCCGCCTGAGAATCTGCTGCGCAGCCCGGCGGTCAGCGCCGAGGACGACGCCTTCCGCAACGAGTTTCGCCGCCGGGCCGACCGCCGTTACGCCCAGCGGCGCCGCGGCGGCGCCGTCGAGGCCAATAGCTTCGTCTACGACGTGGCCCAAGAGTTGATGAAGCGCGAGGCGCTGTTCGACGAGTCGCAATACTCGCCGCGCGACGTCGAGCGCTACGGCAGTCATGAACTGGGCCGGCACATGCTCAAAGCCCGCAAGCTGCTCGAAGCCGGCGTGACCTTCGTCAAAGTCAACACCTACGGCTGGGACACGCACGGCGACAACTTCGTCGGCCATGCCAACCTCGTGCCGAAGTTCGACCAGGCGTTTGCGGCGGTGATCGAAGATCTGGCCGCTGGCGGTCTGCTCGATCACGTGCTGGTGATCGCCATCAGCGAGTTCGGCCGCACGCCGCGGGTCAACGGCCACGTCGGCCGCGACCATTGGCCCGAGGCCTGGAGCGCGGCGATGGCTGGCTGCGGCGTTAAAAAAGGGATCGCCGTCGGGGGGACCAACGACAAGGGCACGTGGGTGGCCGGCGAAGAGTTCGACATCGGCCACATGTTCCACACCTGGTTCCGGGCGTTGGGCGTCGATCCGCGGCAGACCGAGTACGAGAACAACGGCCAGCCGCTGCCAATCGCGCACGAAGACTGCCGCGCGGTCGAAGAGGTGCTGGCTTAACGGCGCGAAAGAGTCATTCCATGACCGATCCCAGCGAACTGGCGAAACTCTATGGGCCGAAGGAACTCAAGGCCGTCAAGGCCGAGCAGCAGCAATGCGCGGTCCGCTTCACGCCCTGCGGCAAGTTCCTCGTCGGCGGCGGGTACGACGGGTTGGTGCGCCGCTGGGACGCCTCGGGCGACGAGTTTGCCGAACTGCCGCCCCTTTCGGGCCACGGCGGCTGGGTCAGCGGGTTGGCGTTTCATGCCGAAGGATCGCGGCTCTATTCGGCCGATTCGTGGGGCCGGCTGCGGGCCTGGAGCTACGCCGACGCCGCGCCGCAGCCGCTATGGGAGACGGCCGACGCCCACAATGGCTGGATCCACGCCCTCGCCGTCAGCCCCGACGGCAAACTGCTGGCTACGTGCGGCATGGACCGCCTGGTGCGAATCTGGGATGCAGCGACGGGCGGCAAGTTGTTTGAATTGGCCGGCCACGCCTTCGACGTGCTGGCGGTCTCGTTCCATCCCGACGGCAAGTCGCTGGCTTCCGGTGATCTCGCCGGCATCGTCAAGCACTGGGACGTTGCGGCCGGCAACCAGGTGCGCGAGTTCGACGCCCGGCAACTCTATCTTTCCAATCGCCTGCAGGACGTCGGCGGGGTGCGGTCGATGGCCTTTGACGAAACGGGGAAGATGCTTGGGTGCGGCGGCGCGCGGCCCAAGGTCGGCGGCAACGTGCAAGGCGTGCCGCTGGCGGTCCTCTTCGACTGGACTACCGGCATGGCGACGCACGCGCTCGAGTTCGGCAAGGATTCGGACGTTTACCTCTGCGATTTTTATTTCGACGCTCGCGGCTTTATCGTGGCGGTCACCAGCGGCAACCCCGGCGCCGGCAAGCTGCTGATGCAAGAGTTCGACGCGAAGGAGCCGTTCTTCTCGATCGCCAAGCCGAACTGTCACGCCGTGAGCCGTCATCCCAGCGGACTTCGGCTGGCCGTGACGACGGTGAACGCCAACAGCAACGGCAACGGCCGTCTCAAGGCGGCGGACGGCGCCGAAGAATACCCTGGCAACTGGTCGCCGATTGTGATCTTCGACATGCCCGCACCGGCCGACGCTTGAGCGGCCAGTTGCGGGCAAGCGCTCCGAACCCGCCACGCGGCTGCGGAGATAGTCTCACGCGGAGGCGCGGAGGAAAAAGAAAAACAGAAGTCTCTCTCCGCGGCTCCGCGCCTCCGCGTGAGCCCTAACGAGTCCAGAGTTTCGCATGCCGCTCGCCGTGAATCCGCCGGTGAAACTTGACTTGACGCGGCGCAGCATCCAGAATCGCTCGACAGTAGCCGATTGTTTGCGATGAACGCCGCTTGATTGACCCGCCTTCGCCCGCTGCGGCGGACGCGATAGCTTGGCCCTTGGGAGTTTTTGCCATGCGTCGATGTTTTTGGATCGTGCCGGCGATTGCTTTGCTCGCGGCAAATGGATGGTCGCAGGCGGCCGAGCCGCTCAAGGTCGGGGCGTTTCAGGTGGATGTCACGCCGCCGCTGGGGGCGCCGTTATGCGACGCGTTGGTGCCGCCGGCCAGCGAGATCGTCGATCCGCTGTCGGCCCGCGGCGTGGTGATTCTCTCCGATGAGCCGCCGATCGTGCTCTGCGCCGTCGATTGGGTCGGCATCGGCAACGGGGGCTACGACGCCTGGCGCAAGGCGCTGGCCAAAGCCGCCGGCACGAGCGAAAGCCGCGTGGCCGTGCATTGCCTGCACCAGCACGACGCGCCAGGCTGCGACTTCGACGCCGAAGTACTGCTGGCCGCTCGCGGACTCTCGGGCGCCGTGTTTCACGTGGCCTTCGCCCACGAAGCGATTCGCCGCACGGCCGAAGCGGTCAAAACGGCGACCGCCAAGGCGCAGCCCGTGACGCACGTCGGCTTCGGCGTGGGCCGCGTCGAGCAGGTGGCCTCGAACCGCCGCGTGATGGGCCCCGACGGCAAGGTGAAATACGTGCGCTATAGCGCCACGAAGGACGAGGCGATCCGGGCGGAACCCGAGGGCCTGATCGACCCCGACGTGCGGCTGGTCAGCTTTTGGGATGGCGACAAGCCGCTCGTTTCGATCACCTACTACGCCACGCACCCGCAGAGCTACTATGGACAAGGAGGCGTGAGCGCCGACTTTCCGGGGCTGGCCCGATCGCTGCGAGAGAAAGCATTGCCCGAAATCGCCCACGTTCACTTCAACGGCGCCGGCGGCAACGTGACGGCCGGCAAGTACAACGACGGCTCGAAACCCCAGCGCGCGGCATTGGCCGAGCGGTTGGCCGCCGGCATGAAAAAAGCGTGGGACAACACCAAGAAAACGCCCGTCACGGCGGCCGACGTCGAATGGCGCACCGTGCAAGTCGCGCTGCCGCCCAGCCCGGGTCTCGACGAAGCGGCCTTATTGAAAGTGGTCGACGATTCGGCGGCCAAGCCGGTCGACCGCGTGCGGGCCGCGCGAAATCTGGTCTGGCTGCGGCGGGCGCAGATGGGCGACAAGATCGAACTAAGCTGCCTTAAGCTGGGGCCGGGTTACATCCTGAACATGCCCGGCGAATTGTTCATCGAGTATCAATTGGCCGCCGAAAAGATGCGGCCCGATGCGCCAGTTTGCATGGCGGCCTACGGCGACTACGGCCCCGGCTACGTCGGCACCGAAATCGCCTATGCGCAAGGCGGCTATGAAACCGGCCCGGTCTCGCGCGTGGCGCCGGAGGTGGAGGGGGTGTTGATGAAGGGGATGAAGGAGTTGTTGAAATGAGAATAGTCGGGCGGGCGCCCGCCACAAGCGATGGCGAAGGTGGGCACTGCCCACCCTGCAGTCCCGCATTCCGCATTCCGCGCTTCGCGTTGGTCTTGATTTTCGCGCTATTCTTCGCTGCGCCAGCGCACGTCCCCGCCCAAGACACTTTGGCCGGCGATCAAATGCTGGCCGAGTATTTTCGCGCCGAAACGGCGAAGCTGGCGGATCGCTGCTTGGCTGACATCGAGACGCTGGAGGACTGGACCTCGAAGCGCGATGAGTATCGCCGGCAGTTGGCCGAAATGCTGGGCCTCGATCCGATGCCCGAGCGGACCGATTTGAAAGCGGTCGTGACGGGCAATCTCGAGAATGAGTTCTTCACGGTCGAAATGGTGCAGTTTCAGTCTCGGCCGGGGCTGTACGTGACGGGCAATCTGTATTTGCCTAAGGGTCTGGACGAGCCGGCGCCCGCGGTGCTGTACGTTTGCGGCCACGGGCAGGTGAAAAAAGACGGAGTCAGCTACGGCAACAAGACTTCGTATCAGCATCACGGCGAATGGCTGGCGCGCAACGGCTTCGTCTGCCTGACGATCGACACGATCCAACTCGGGGAAATCGAGGGGCTGCACCACGGCACGTATCGCGAAGGGATGTGGTGGTGGAATTCGCGCGGCTACACGCCGGCCGGCGTCGAGGCCTTCAATGGCATCCGGGCGCTCGATTATTTGCAATCTCGGCCGGAGGTCGATGGCGAGAAACTCGGCGTGGCCGGCCGCTCGGGCGGCGGCGCCTATAGCTGGTGGATCGCCGCGCTCGACGAACGGGTCAAGGCCGCCGTGCCGACCGCCGGCATCACCGACCTGGAAAACCACGTCGTCGACGGCTGCGTCGAAGGCCATTGCGATTGCATGTTCATGGTCAATACCTATCGCTGGGACTATCCGCAGGTCGCCGCGCTCGTCGCGCCGCGGGCGCTGCTGATCGCCAACACCGACAAAGACTCGATCTTTCCGCTCGACGGCGTCGAGCGCGTGCATCGCAAGGTCCGCGAGATTTATCGGCTGTACGACGCCGAGAAGCAGTTGGGGCTGCAAATCAGCGAAGGCCCGCACAAAGATATCCAAGAGTTGCAAGTCGCTGAGTTTCATTGGTTCAATCGTTTCTTGAAAGGCGAAGACGCCCCGGTCGAAAACACCGGCATCAAGTATTTCGAGCCGGAGCAGCTTAAAGTTCTCGAGAGCCTGCCGGCCGACGAGATCACCAGCCGCATCCACGAGACGTTCGTGCCGGCCGCCGAGCCGCCCAATATTCCGGAAAACCAAGAAGAGTGGGCGCGGATGCGCGACGGTTGGATGAAGGCCCTCAAGGAAAAATGCTTCGCCGGCTGGCCGGAAGAGCCGGGGCCGCTGAACGTGGAGAAAGTGTTTACGGCCGTGAGGGAAGGCATCGTGGATGAGTTGTACTCATTTGATAGCCAGCCTGGAGTTCGTTTGAGCGTTTTTATCCAGCGAGCGGCAAACGCTTCGAGGGCCAAAACGGTTCTGTTCCGATTGCGCATGCGGGGGGTCACTAAAAGGCCGGCCGAAGACGACGAAAGCTCTGGAAAACGTCAGGACGGCGATGAGATCGCTGGCGCCGACTCTCGCATCATCGCGAGCATGTTTTTTCCCCGGGAGATCTCGGGCAGCGAAAAGCAGCACATCCACAACCGTCGCCGTTTTATGTTGCTTGGCCAAACGCTGGCGGGCATGCAGGTCTGGGATACCCGACGGGCAATTCAGGCCATTCGGTCGATCGAAGCTTTTCGCGGCTCGCGAATCGAGATCGAGGCGGATGGAGACATTGCGCTGTTGGCGCTTTATGCGTCGCTGTTCGAACCGACGCCGACCAGGCTATCGCTGGCCAACCTGCCTCGCACGCATCGCGATGGCCCAGACTTCCTCAACGTATTGCGCTACCTCGACGTCCCGCAGACGCTGGCAATGGCGGCGGAGCGCGGCGACGTCATCCTCGCTCGCCCACGTGCCGACGGCTGGGAATTTCCCGTGGGTGTCGCCAGACAATTGAAGTGGACTACACTCCTTAGAATCATCGAACTCGCTTCCGATGAAGCGCAAAGCGAAGCAAGCGGAGCCAACTAACGATCATGCGCACTTGGGTTTTGTTGATTTGCACGTTGTCCGCGTCCGACTCTTTGCTTCGCGCAGACGATTTTCAAATCACCGAAAACGAGCAGGAAATCAAGCTCGTCACACCCGACTTGGAAGCCGTGATCCGCAAGCAAGGCTATGTAAGTGGCGTGGCGGCCGGGTCGCTGCTGGATAAGAAGACCGGCTTTCGCGATGCGGGCTTCGGGTTGGATATCGTCGATTGGATCATGGAGCCGGGCAGCGACAAGGAATATCGCGAGCAGTTGCCGAAGGAAATGGTCTACGAATACGGCAATTCATACCACGGCGACACGCCGAAGCGCTCGATCGAAGGCCCGCAAATCTGCACGCAAGCCAAACGGCTGGAGCCGTTCGTCATTCGCGGCAAGGACTTTGTCGCCATCGAGCAAGAGTATCGCTACAAGACCGCGGCCCCCGGCAAGAAGACGGGCAGCCGCTGGTCGCAGACGATCGTGTTTCCCGCGGGAAAGCGCTACTTCATCTCGTCCGACCGGATCGACGCAGTGAACGACAGCCCGGCGATGTTCTTGCGGCTCGACATGCCGGGCCACGTCAAACATCAGCACGGAGATACGTTCAGCGAAGTCTACCTGAGCTATGCCGGCAAGATTCCGGTCAGCGAGTTCGACAAGGCTTTTGCGCCTGACGCCAAGTTCAACTATCGCCGCGACGACTCGAAGATCCCGAAGCGAATGATTCGGGCTTACCACCTGCGCGATCCGAGGTCGGGCAAGGCCGGGCCTTGGCTCGCCGGGATGACGCTCAACGCCGCCGACGTCAGCGAAGCCTGGTGTCACGAGCGCGGCTACATTTGCATGATCGAAGAGTTCGGCGGCCGGTCGATCAAGGCCGGCGAGTCGTTCAGCGCCGCATTCATCGTCGGCTTTTTTGATTCGATTGAAGAAATGGAGCAGGTCTACGACCAATATGCCGGCCATTCGGGGTTGAAAGCGAGCGAGGAAGGCTGGAAGCTGACGCAGTAGGTTATGAATGGTAGGACGGACTTCCAGTCCGTCGCGATAGAGCAACAAGGAACCGGATATGAGATCTTTTCGGATGATTGCTGCCGGACTACTGGCCGCGGCGTTGGGGCAGCAATTCGCAGCCAACGAACTTTGCTTCGCCGCCGACCCGCTCACCGGTCCGGTCATCGAACTATGGCCCGGCGGCGCGCCGGGCGCGGTCGGCGACGAGCCTGCCGACAAGCCGACGCTGAACGTTTACCAACCTGCCGCCGACAAGGCCAATGGAACGGGCGTGGTCGTGCTGCCCGGGGGCGGCTACGGCCACCTGGCCGTCGGGCACGAGGGACACGACTTGGGCGAGTTTTACAAGTCGCTGGGCGTGACGGCCTTCGTGCTGAAATATCGCATTGCGCCGAAGTACAAGCACCCGGCGCCGCTGACCGACGCGCAAAGAGCGATTCGGCTGGTGCGGGCACGCGCCGCCGAATGGAAACTCGATCCCAAGCGGATCGGCATCATGGGCTTTTCGGCCGGCGGCCATCTGGCTTCGACCGCCGGAACGCACTTCGACGCCGGCAACCCGGAAGCGAAAGACCCGATCGATCGCGTCAGTTGTCGCCCCGACTTCTTGATCCTATGCTACCCCGTGATTTCGCTGAACACCGAGTACGCGCACGTCGGCTCGCGCAACAACCTGCTGGGCAAAGACGCCGAGCCGAAGCTGGTCGAAAGCCTGTCGAACGAGACGCAGGTGACTGACCAGACCCCGCCGACGTTTTTGTTCCACACCGATGCAGACACGGGCGTGCGTCCGGAGAACAGCGCGCTGTTTTATCTCGCCTTGAAGAAGCACAAGATCCCGGCCGAGTTGCACATCTACGAGCGCGGCCCGCACGGCGTCGGCCTGGCCGCGAAAGATCCGATTCTTTCCACCTGGTCGGGCCGATTGGCCGACTGGCTCAAAGGCCGGGGATTGTTGGAAAGGACGAAGGCGGAAGGATGAGAGAGCGCCGGGCTTGATGTTCGGCGCCGTCGCACGCAAGAAAGCAAACAGCCCGGCCCGCTTCAGGCGAAAGCGGGCCGGGCCGCTGGATTAGTTCTACCGAATCGTCGTCGGCTTAGGCCATCGACTTGAGGTTCTTCAGCGGGCGGACCTTGATTTTCTTGTAGGCCGGCTTGGCGGCGCGGTCCATCAATTCGCCCGGCTTGAACGGGTTCGGCACGTTCTTCTGAGCGGGCCGTGCCGGAACTTGTTTGCGCTCGATCTTGACCAGGCCCGGAATGGCGAACACGCCAGGACCGCGGCCGCTGACGGCCTTCTTGATCTCGGCGGCCAGAGCGTCGAGGACGGCGGAAACGTCCTTCCTCGACAAATCGGTGGCGCTGGCAATGTTGTTCAGAATCTCGCTCTTCGTCGGAGCCTTGGCCTTCTTCGCGGATGCTGCTGCGGCTTTCGCCATAGTATCTTTACCCTCCCTGCGGGTTTGGAGAAAGTGAAACGTACGTCCGTCCGAACTCATGGACGCGATGATTAAACTCGACCAACACGAAAAAGCAACCCACAAAACCAGAGAAACCTTTGAAAAATACGCTGAAAAGTGCAGTTGTCCAGCAATCCATCGGCTCTCGATGCGAAATTGCCGCACTCGCCGGCCGCATTTTCCCTCGAAACGTTGCAAGCCGCACGCTCCCTCGGTTTCTTGCCGATTGCGCTTCTTTCGTGTAAGATATTGCTTGAACTAAAGTTATGGCTCATCCGCGGCGAGGGAAGCATGCGGAACGGGCCGGCAAGCAGGAGCGGCGGCATGATGGACAGACCGTCTAGAGAGGTGCGCGGACGGAGTCGGAGCCGCGGAGCCGTTTCGGCGGCGCTGGTTTCATGGCTGCTCTTGAGCGGCGAATTGCAGCCCGCGGCGTTCGCCCAGCGCGGCTTCGTGCAACCGCCAGCCGCTGCGAGACGGCTTTTGCCGCGACGGGGGCTGAGGGCCGCGGCCGATCCTGATGCGATGACCGCCGAGGGGGTCGAAAGCGTTTTCTATCCTCCCGACCGCAGCACGATGCAGAAGTTTTCGCAGGCCCGAGAACTGCTCGGAGAAAAGCGGTACGGCGAGGCGGTGCGGCTGCTGGGCGACCTCTTGGCATTGCCCGAAGACGGGTTCTTTCAGCCCGACCGCGATTCGCCTGTCTTCCGCAGTCTGAAAGGCGAGGCGCGCCGCTTGATCGGCGAAATGCCCGCCGAGGGCAAGGCCTCTTACGAATTGCAATACGGCGCCCAAGCCCGGAAGATGCTCGTCGATGCGATCGCCGCGGGCGACGCCGACGCCTTGGCCGCGATCAGCCGGCAGTTCTTCCATACCGAAGCCGGCTATGAGGCCACTTATCTGTTGGGCAGCTCGGAGATGGAATCGGGACGGCCGCTGGCGGCGGCGCTTTGTCTGCGGCGCTTGCAGGAAACCGCCCAGGCCGCGACGCCTTTCGAGCCTACGCTGTCGCTGAAGTTGGCCGCCTGCTGGCTGCGGGCCGGCATGTCTTCGCAAGCCGCCGCCGTGCTCTTGGAACTGAAGCGCGTGGCGCCGAACGCCGAATTCCAGATCGCCGGCAAAACGCGGAAGTTGTTCTCCAGCGATTCGCAAGCGATCGCATGGCTTTCCGCGGCCGCCGGCGAACCGGCCCAATCGCCGGACAGCGCGGGACCGGACCAATGGACCATGTACCGCGGCGGCCCGACGCGCAACGCCGCCAGTCCCGGCAGCAGTCCGCTGTTGAATCGTCGTTGGGCCGTGCCTTCGGCGAACGACCCGCAACTGGAACGGCAGCTCTCGGACATGCAGCAAGAGCACCTGGAGCAGGGCGGCCGCCTGACGCCGGGACTGCATCCCTTGGCGGTCAAAGATTATGTCTTCATGCGGAGCGTGAACGGCCTGGAGGCCATCGATTTCCGCACCGGCAAACGCATCTGGAACGGACCGCTCGACAAGCAAGCGGAAGAAATGTTGCGGCAGAGCGGCCCCGCGGCCCAGGGGCGCGGGCCTTCGCCGTTTTCCAATTGGCTGGAGCAGCGAGTCTGGGACGACGCGACGTACGGCACGCTCAGCAGCGACGGCGATCGGTTGTATTGCGTCGAAGACCTGGCGGGCAACTTGCAAGAGGCCGTGCCGGGGGGCGGACGGCCGCAGCAATTGATGGTCGTCAACAACGGCCGAGTGGTGACGCCCAACACGATTTTCTACAACCGCCTGGCGGCCTACGAAATCGCCACCGAGGGCAAGCTGAGTTGGGAATTGGGCGGCGAACCGCAGGAGGACGAGTTGCGGCTCGCCGGGGCGTTCTTCCTTGGCCCGCCGTTGCCGCTGGCCGGGCGGTTGTACGTGCTGGCTGAACTCAAGGGCGAAGTTCGGCTGTTGGCGCTTGAAGCCGAGAGCGGCGACGTGTTGTGGTCGCAACAAATCGCCATCGTCGAGCGCAGCATCCTCGAAGATCCGCTGCGGCGCGTGGCCGGCGCCACGCCTTCCTATTCCGACGGCGTGCTGGTCTGTCCTACTTCGGCGGGCGCCGTGGTGGCGGTCGATCTGACGACGCGCTCGCTGCTCTGGGGATACCAGTATCCGCGGGCCGTCGATCCCAGCTACCAGAACCGGATGCTTCAACTTCGCTTTGGCGGTCTCCCGCAGGTCAACGACGCCAGCGAGAGCGATCGTTGGGCCGATGCCAGCGTGACGATCGCCGAAGGGCGCGTCTTGCTGACGCCCGTCGAATCGCCCAACATTCACTGCTTGGATCTCGTCGACGGCAAACTCGAATGGCAGAAGCCGCGCGATGGCGGAATCTACGTGGCCTGCGTCCACGACGGAAAGGTCGTCATCGTCGATAGCCGGAACGTTCGAGCGCTGCGGTTGGCCGATGGCGAGCCGGCGTGGCCCGAAGCGAGCGTGCTGCCATCGGGCGCCATGCCGAGCGGCCGCGGATTTTTCGACGGCGAGCGCTACTTCCTGCCGTTGACCTCGGCCGAGGTCGACGCCATCGACGTCGAAACCGGAAAGATCGTCGGCCGCAGCCGTTCGCGCAGCGGCGCCGTGCCGGGCAATTTGATCTGCTATCAGGGGGCCGTGATTTCGCAAGGCATCGATCAGTTGGAATGTTTCTATCAACTGGACGACTTGCGAAAGCAGGTCGCGGCCACCCTGGCGGCGCATCCCAACAATCCGCCGGCCGTGGCCCGCCACGGAGAACTATTGCTCGACGAGGGCAAGCTGGACGCCGCCATCGCGGAATTGCGTCGCAGTTTCGAATTACAGTCCGATCCGCGCACGCGCGAGCTGCTCGTCGATGCCCTGCTGGAGGGCCTACGGCTCGACTTCGCGGCGCACCGCGAGCAGGTGGCCGAGGTCGAACGGTTGGCGGATCAGCCCGCCCAGCAAGCGCGCCTTCTGCGGCTGACGGCCGCCGGCCTGCAGCAGGCCGGCGATGCGCTGGCCGCGTTCGACGCCTACTTGCGAATGGTCGATCTGACAAATCCGCCCCGCGAATTGGAAAAGGTCGAGCAAGGCTTGTCGGTGCGACGCGACCGCTGGGTCCGGGCGCGCTTGGCTGCGCTGTGGGAGTCGGCGGAGTTGAGCGACCGGGCGACCATGCGGCAAAAGCTGCAAGCGCGGCTGGCCGAGGCGAAAGACGCCGACGACCCCGACAGCCTGCGGGCCTTCATCAGCTTTTTCGAGGCTTATCCGGAAGCGGACGAGGCCCGCGAGTTGTTGGCCGTTCGCCTGCTCGGCGGAGAATCGCGGCTGGAGGCGGAACAGCTTTTGCTTCGTCTCGAGCGATCGCCCGACGCGGACCGCGCCCGCGCCGCCGTGGCGCGGCTGGCTGAATTATTGTGCAAGGCGGGTCGCTACGCCGACGCGGCGCAGTCCTGCCAAAAGCTGCAAGACGAGTGGGCGGATGTCGTATGCCTCGACGGCAAGACGGGGCGCCAATTGGTCGAAGCGATGAGCGGCGCCCAGGAATTGCGCCGGCAACTCGCCGGCCCGGTCGCCTGGCCGGAAGGGGAAGTGGAAACACATGCCGAGCAGTCGCCGTCGTTGGCCACGTTCCGCAATAGTGCGATCGACTTTCGCGGGCCGCAAGGCCCGTTCTTCGAGCATGCGACGCTCGAGTCGGACCAGCAGCAAGGGGCGCTGGTCGCGCGCGACGGCCTCGGCCGCGAAACATGGCGCGTGGCGCTGCACGAACGGGGCGGAATGAACAACATGGGCTTCAATCCGGCGATCAACCACGTGCGCGTCGACGGCCATTTCCTATTGGCCTCGCTCGGCTATCAACTGGTGGCCATCGACACCTTGGGCGCGTCGGCGAAACTGGGGCCGCGCGTGTTGTGGCGCCAGGATCTGAGCGAAGGCGGCGGGGCGGCGCGTCAAGCGACCATTCGAGCGATGGCCGTGCAGGGCGGCCAGCCGCGCATCCAGGCCATCGATAGTCACGGGCGGCCGATCGGAAACACCGGCCCCGTGGGCGACGACTTCGTTTGCTTCCAGCGTCTTCGCAACCTGGCCGTGGTGCATCCGTTGGACGGCGAAACGCTGTGGGTCCGTAGCGACATTCCCGCCGGCAGCGATATTTTCGGCGACGACAAGCTGCTGTTCGTCTCGCCGCAGAATTCGCACGAGGCCCTTGTTTTCCGCACGGCGGACGGCCAAGAGCTGGGCCGCCGCGCTCTGCCGTCGCTCGATCAGCGCGTGACGACGCTGGGCCGGCTGGCGCTGGTTTGGAGTTTTGGCGACGCCAACGGCAAAGCCACGTTGAAACTGCTCGACCCCTGGGAGCAGAAAGAGCTGTGGCGCCGCGAGTTCGACGTCGACGCGAAGTTCGCTTTATTGGGCGAAGAGGCGATCGGAGTGATGCAGCGCAACGGGCGTTTCGTGCTGCTGTCGCTGCCCGAGGGCCGGGCGACGATCGACGCCGAGGTTGCCGCCGAGCCGTCGCTGAACGACATCTACCTAGTTCGCTCCGCAACCCGAGATCTGTTGCTCACCAACCGGCCGCAGCAGCGCAATAACATCAACGTGATGCCCGCGCCGAATCCGGGCGTGGTGATCGACGGCATGGTGCATGGCTTCGACCGCACGACCGGACAAAAGGTCTTTTCGACGCGGTTGGAACACAAGGGCCTGTCGACCAGCCAGCCTTACGATCTGCCGATTCTGACCTTCGCCGCCAACATTCATTCGCAGAAGGGCAATGTCTCGACCCCGCACGGCAACGTGATGTGCCTGGACAAGCGCAACGGCCGCGTGCTTTATGAAGAGGATTTGCCGGGGCCGATCAACATGGTCGACGTGAGCAGCGACGTGGACAAGCACGAAGTGGTGGTCCGCACGATCAAGTCTTCGAAGCGGTTGGTGTTCACCGACCGCCCGGTCGCCGCGCCGCCCGAGACGAAGCCAGACCCGGCCAAAAAAGATCCGAACAAGAAGGACCAGCCCAAGACGACCGATTCGACTTCGCGCAAGGCGGGCCGCGCCGTGTTGCGCGGTTTTCGCAAATGGCTCGGGGAGGTCGAAGCGACGTCGCCGATCGCGTCGCCCGAGACGGTGGCGGAGCC
>DATNEC010000325.1:0-8872 GCA_035606815.1 Pirellulales bacterium | reverse complement strand
GCCAACGTCGCAATCAACTCGTCGAGCCGGCGGACCTGTTCCGGCGAACACTGGCGCCGGAAGCCTTCGGGCGGCGGCAGTTCGGCCCAGCCGGCGAACTGCGACAACTCCGTTCGATACTCCATGCACGAACGCTCGAAGGCGCCGGCCCACCAATCGAGATCCTTTTCGACGCTCGCGGCGGTCTTGACCTCCGCCGCCGAGGCCATGAGGCGAGACAAAAGCGTTGCGGCGCCGCCCAGCGTTGGCGGCCGATTCTCAAGTTGCTCGTCCAGGCGCTCAATCTGCCGTAGCACATCCGCAGACACTAGCGGGACGCGGCCAGCCTCCTGGGGCCGTGGAAGCCTCCGAGCTATGTCGAGCAACACGCGCAAAGTGTCGCGCAACCCGCCGAACGTGCGCAGCGGCAGCAATTCGCTTTCGATCAACCCCAACAAGCCGCTTCGCAGCACCAGCAAATGTCCGGCCAGGTTGCCGCTGTCGACCGTCGAGACATAGAGCGGGCGCAGCGGCTTCAGCGATCGCGTGTCGTACCAGTTGTAGAGATGGCCGCGATACCGCTCCAGGCGGGCCAAGGTGTCGACCGTCTTGTGCGTGCGGTCGAGGAGCTGGCCCACGGAGCAATAGCCGAAGTCGCAGGCGGCCAAGTTCGCCAGCAGCGCCAGGCCGATGTTGGTCGGGCTGGTGCGTGAGGCGATGACTGGCGCCGGGTGCTCCTGGAAATTGTCCGGCGGAAGCCAGTTTTCTTCCGCCGTCACGAATGTCTCGAAGAATCGCCAAGTCCGCCGAGACAGCTTCCCGAGGAAGATTCGCTGCGGCTTCGACAACCGAATCGGAGGCGGAGCAAGCGGCCGGCTCAGCCACCATGCGGCCGCCGGCGAGATGAACCACAGTCCGGCCAGCGGCAGCACCGTCACCAGCAGTTCGGGGCGGTAGACGGCCGCGAGCAATGTCGCCGCGCCGGCAAGGGCCGGCGCCACGCACATCGCTCGAAAGAAGCCGATCAGGCCGGTCTGGGCGCCTCGCTCCACGCTGCTGGCGGTTTTCCACTCGAGCAGATTTCTTTTCGTCAGAAATACCCGCACGAGCGTGCGCACGATCGCGTCGAAGCTGATATAGGCTTCGTAGGGCAAGAAAATCAACGTAAACAGGCATTGCGCCGCTTGTTTGCCCAGCGAGGCGGCCGTCAATCGCAAGTGCGCCGCCGGCGGCAAACCGTCTGGCTTGTGAACCAACTCGGTCAAGACCGACAGCAGCGGGACGGCCCCGATCAGCCCCAGCACGAACAGGGTCACGACCGCGGCAAGCCGCGGCTCGCCCAACAACCAACCGCCGACGAGCAGCGACAGCATCGCGATGGGCACGAGACTGCGACGCAGGTTGTCGAAGATCTTCCACCACGACAGCGCGTCGATCGGGTTCTCGACTCGCCCGGCGACGCGCCCGGGCACCCGCGGCAACAGCCACCAGGCGATCTGCCAATCGCCGCGCATCCAGCGGCGCCGCCGGCTGACGTCGACGGGATAGCGCGACGGAAAGTCTTCATACAACTCGACGTCGCTCAACAGGCCCGACCGGGCATGGGCGCTTTCCAGCAGATCGTGGCTCAAAATCGCGTTCTCGGGAAATCCGCCGCAACTCTGCTCGAAGGCGTCCACGTCGTAGATGCCCTTGCCCACGAACGACCCTTCGCCGAACAGATCTTGATAAACGTCGGACACGACCCGCGTGTAAGGGTCGATGCCCGCGTCGCCCGCGAACAGCCGCACGAACCACGAACGCTGGGCGCTCGGCAAGCTCACGCCGACGCGCGGCTGCAAAATGCCGTAGCCCTCGACGACCCGGCGGCGCTCGCCGTCCAGCACGGGACGGTTGAGAGGGTGGGCCATCGTGCCGACCATTTCCCGCGCCGAGTCGCGCGGCAACTGCGTATCGGTGTCGAGCGTGATGACGTAGCGCACGTCGGGCAGGATGTTCGTGTCGCCAATGACCTGCGAGAACCGGTCGCGCGCGCCGCCGCGAAGCAGCGCGTTGAGATCGGCCAGCTTGCCGCGCTTGCGTTCGTAGCCCATCCACACGCCTTCTTGCGCAGTCCACCGCCGCGGGCGGTGGAACAGGAAGAACGCATCGGGCCGATGCTTCTCGTACTTCGCGTTGAGCTGCTCGACGCCCTCCCTTGCCAGACGCACCAATTCCTCGTCGCCGGGCATGACTTCCTTGGCCGCATCCTCGAAATCGGTCAGCAGGCCAAAATGCAACTGCTCGTCGCGGTTGGCCAGAAACCGCACTTCGAGCGCTTCGAGCAACTCGGCCACGCCCTCGGGGCGGGAAAGCATCGTCGGCACGACGACCATCGTGCGGTGTTCGGGCGGAATCCCGTCGCTGAAATCCAATCGCGGCAGCGGCCGGGGACCGACCAGCAGCGTCGAAAGCCAGTTGGCGACGCCGACCCCTAGATGGCTCGCCGAGAGTGCGGTGAGGCCGAGCATGCCGAGCGACCAGATGTTGGCGCCCGGCCAACCGGCGGCGACAAGCATCGCCGCCGTCGCGGCGTCGGTCGCCAACAAGACGCCGCACAAGTAAAAAAACAGCGGAAAACGCCGCCCGATTTTTCCGGCCGCGATTCGCGGCGACGATCGCGCCTGTACGCCGCGCTCAAGCGCCTTGCGACCGCCGTCGATGAGATAATAGCCGACGTGCGCCGTCCGATCGGCGGGCCTCTCCGCGGCCACGGCTTGGGCGAGCTGAATCGCCCTGCGGGCCACGTCGTGCTCCAACCAAGCGCTCCGCTTGGCGATTTTCTCGACGACGTGGCGGTAGCGGTCGCGAGTCCCGAAGTCCATCTTGGCATAGACCTGCGCGGGATCTTCGCGCAGGCTCTGTTCGATCAGACTATGTTTTTCGACGAACTCGCGCCAATTATTCGAGCTGAGAAACCGGAGACTAGTGATGCTATTGCCCATCGAGACCTGATCGGCGGCCTGCTCCTGGCCCTCGGCCAAGACCAGCCTTTCGGTCGTCAAGCCTTGTTCCGACAGCCGATGTTCGAGCCAACTGTTGGCGAAGGCGAAATGCGGGCTTTGTCCTTGCAAGTGCCGGGTCAGTTCTGCCAGGAAAGCCCCCGACATCGGCGGGCTCGCGCGCGCCATGTCCGCCAGAACGAGAACCAGGTCGGTCGGGTTCTGCTCGACTATCTGGACCATCCGCTCCGCCCAATCGTCGGCCAGATCCTGGTGCCTGCGCCCGGCGGCCAGCCGCGCCGACACGCGGCGCAAATTCTCGATCAGCGCCAGCCGCAGCATGATCGGCACGGCCCACAATTCGCCGAGCTTGAGCGGTTCCACCGATTGATACGCGGCGATGAAGCTGTTGACGCTGTCGGCGTCGATCCGCCCGTCGACGTGCGCAATCAATTCCAGCGCGATGCCATAGACCCGCGGATAACTGGCCGGTCCGCCGGCGAGCCGCGGCAGCTCGCGACTATAGCCCCGCGGCAGGTGCCGCCGGGCCGTCCGAATCTGGTCTTCGATGAGATAGAAATTGTCGAGCAGCCATTCTGCCGCCGGAGAAATCCGCCGGCTCCGCTTGGCGGCGGCCGTCACCAGATCGTAGGTCTCGATGAGGATCCGCTCGTTCTCGTCGAGTCGCGCAATCAGCTTGTCGGGCATGCGGCGCGTCGCCAGCCGGTGCGACGCCGCCAACGATTTGGCATGTCGCTGCAGTTGATCGACGCTGAACAATTCGGCCCGCAACGGCTGTTCTTCCGCCCGCTTTTGGTAAGAACCGTCCGCATCGCTGGATTTGCGCCAGGGCGCCAGCCGTTCCAACCGCGACTTCACCGCCTGGACAACCACAGCGACCTCTCCACGTTTTCAGAACGCCCAACGCACCCGAAGCGTAAGCGAGGTGGCAGCGCAATTCACGGAATTTCCTCGCATACGCTTCGGGTTAGTATGGGCCGAGTGCGGTTAGCCGCCGATCAATTCGACGCTGCCGCCGATTTTGGCTGCAACGATCGTCACCAGCAGCGAGGAGTCTTCAATCGCCCTGATCGAAAACGGTTCGTCAATCATCAGATGCAGCAGTTGTCCGGACTTCAACTCGTAGGCGGTCCCGAGAGCAAACAGGGAGAACTTGCCCTGCAGGCAGTGGACGACAAGTTCGCCCTGCGCTTCGTGCGTGGGAACGTCGCGGCCGGCCGGGACGATCAACTGGATCAATTCGACCTGGGACGTTTTGACAAGCGTCGATTGGCGACTCGTTTCGCCCGTTGGGACGAGCGGATGCAAAAAGACGATCTGTCCCAGCTTCGCAAGTGGCGCCTCCATTGGAGTCTTCCTCTCTCTCGGCAAACTACGTGCGCCGTCCGTCAAGGTTGCCAGGCCAATAAAAAAGTCAACGCGAGGGAACGCACTGAGGGATTTCGCAACAGCGGCTTACTCTTAGACGAGCCACTCGGTCAGACCAAATTGCTCGCAACTAGTCTTCCGACGAATCAATGGCAGCGAACCAAGCCGCCGAAACTCACGGCAATTTCTCCGCACGGGTTATTGTAGCAGTCCGAACTGCGAGCGATACCGCCCGGCCGCTTCTTCATGGTTTCGTGACCGCCCTGTGCAAAAATGATATCCGAGGATACCGCCGGTATGGTCTGAGGTTTGTGGACGTTTGAGAGCACGCGGTTTTCATGTCGCGATGCAGCGCGAGCCGGCGGGAGCTTGCTTGCGGGCGTTGTGCTAACGGCCGAGTGGCGAGAACCGCGCAGCCGCGAACGCTGATCGCTAAGGAACGGCCCGCACTTGGCTGCCTCACGCCGGCTGCCGATAATAGTGCTTCAACAGCCCGCCCAACCGCTGGCGGCAGGCGATCTGTAAAACCGGCACGACATCCACCGGCGATTTGCCCCTCTTCCGCTTCGACTTCTTCGACTTGCCGTCGATAGCCGCCAACGGATCGTTGCCCTTCGCCTGGTGCGGCCGCTCCTCGTGGTAGTACGCGAGCATTTCCGAGACGAGATGATCCATGTGCCGCTCGCCGAAGACCACGAAGTAGTCCAGGCATTCCTGCTGCAGCATCTGGATGAACCGCTCGACGAAGGCCATCGTGTTGGGCGACCGGTGCGCCGCCTTGACGACTTGCAAGTCGGCCGATTCCAGGACGTCGTGGAACGACCCGGTGAACTTCGCGTCGCGATCGTGCATCACCTGGAAATCGAACTGGAAAGTTCGTTGCTCGAGAGCGACGCGGACGCCTTTCGCGATCGCGTTCTGCGGACTTTCGCCGTTTGTCGCCGCGCCGTCGAGACGGAGCTCGCCGTCGGCGATGTGCGGAGGTTAGATTCTCCGCCGGCAATGCTCGAGGCGGCGGGGGACGCGGCGGGAGATGCCGAAGCCAACCGCCCGCCCACGGACCATTCAGCGAAGAGCGGCGCTTTGAAAAGCAGCGCCTTGAAGAACGGCGCCGTCAGGAACGGCGTCGTCAGGAACGGCGTCGCGGCTGGCGACCGCGACGGTCGTGACAGCGAGGAGGAATTCTTGCCCGCTTCGGCCAGCCAGATCGACTATGTGCGGCGGCTGGCGAACCGAATTTCCCAGACGCCCCTTGGCCAATTTTGACTTATGACTCAGATTCGAACACGAATTCGATCACCGGCAAGACCCGGAGCGACGGACGTTCGACCACCGCAAGGCCGAATTCGCATCCCGGGGCGTATCCCTCCAGCAGCACCGAGGGACCGTAGCCACCGCGGCGTCGGAAGTCCCGCGCGCTTCAGTCTCTGCTTTGCGAATGGCTTGTTTCTGGCCAGGGCCGGCTCGCGGCCGCCGGATCCGGTGAATGCGACCCGCAAATCCGCCAATAAATCGGGCGCCGCGACTTCCGTGTATGGCGACGTCGCCATGCCCTCGAATAAGTTGACAACCACCTCGGGCTGGCGGCGGATTATCTCAGCGCGAAGCCGAGCGACGTCGTCGCCGGCCGGCAAAACTCTTTTGTCGGCGAGTCGGCACAGCTCATTGCGTCAGCCAGTCGCTTGGAAAAGTTCCTGGGCGCTTGGAAATCGACGAATTCGCACCGAGGCGACGCCGGCGTTTCCTCGAACTTACCAGCACGGCCTACGACCGACTACAGCCATCAACTGTGACAACTCACGGATCGCCCGCACCCCGCATGTGGAGCCCTCTTCGAACTACGCCTCCCAGAGTCTCTCGGCGAAGTCGCTGCTCGACCAATGAGTTAGCGAATTCGATCCTCTTTCGGTCCTCCCAAAACCGAGAGGAACCGGTTATGGGACTGGTTCTTTGACACGCGATCCTTCAGCCCGGCCGCGCCTGCGATCCTTCGCTGCCTGCAGGCATATGGGGCCATCTTGCCGATAACGGCGGCGTCCTTTTCAATAGCGGGATCACGGACCCACACTGGGACGATGAAGAACTCGGCGAGATCCTTTGAAACTACCTGGAGGTGATGCTTATTGACGCGAAGCGGCTGAAAACCGGCCACAGAGGGCCGCCGGCGTCACTTCGGGCGATTTATTGAGCTTAATGCGCCGCCATGACGCATGCGGCGCCCACGTCAAACATGGCTTGCGCAACCGGCTTGATGCCGCTTGGCCGACCAATGATCTGCACTACCGGTTCGCCGGCGATCGCCTCCGCGGAATGGCTGGCGATTCGCGAGCATTTTTGCGGCGCCTGGCGACGATCTCTCGCCGCCTGCATAGGTCCGCTCGCCGTTAGAGCGTGACGGGCCGATTCGAATTGGAATAGAACTGCTCGCTGGTCAGCATTTGAATTTGGAGGTCGTCCCAGCCGACTCCCGCGTCCAGTTGCGCGAAGAAGGCGTCGTTGGCCGTGGCAGGGTCGCCTTCCAAGTACAGGTTCTCCCAGCCGTCGCCCGTGACGATCGCCAATCCGGGCGAACCCGGCGGAACGGCCGTCCCCGGCGCCGGCAAGGGATGAGCAGCCGTACCGCCCGGCGCGGGATAAAACGTGTTCAGCAGTCGGTGTTCGGCCTCGAACGTGCTCATGAAGTCGCGCACGACGCCATCGCGATCCTCAGGCCGGGCCTGGAACTGGGCAATCCAGTACGCTTTGCCGTTGGCTTCAGGCGTGCGGCCAAGCAATTCCTGATACAAGGCGTTGACGAAGCTTTCCGGCGTGTTGCCGGCCCTTAAGTAAGCCTCGTCGGAACCGACGATGTCGGAAAAAATGAACTTTTCGTCCGCGCTGCCGCCGTGCGCACCGGGGGTTCCTGGACTGCCCATTTTCCCGGTCCAGAACGGCAAACCGGTCGCCTCCGGAGCACGGCCTAGGAAGACTTCATACAGCACCGTCACGTAATGCGTTTTGTACTCCGCCGAATTCAGGAATGACGCCATGACCTGTCGGCGGCCCCCCGCATTGTTGTGCTGTTGGAGGTAAGCGTCCCAGAACGAGGCGCCTGGCGCGTCCGGTTCGCGTCCCAGCAGTTCGCGATACAGGCTATGCACGAAGGTTTGCGGCGTGCCATCGCCAGGCACGCCCGCCAGGTAAAAGCCGGAATTCGCGGACGGCGCGACGACCGTCAACGTGAAGTTTTGCGTCGCATCCGGTCCCACGCCGTTGTGCGCCGTGATGGTAAATGTGAAGACGCCGCTCGTGCCCGCCGCGGGAGTGCCGCTCAGCGAGGCCGTGCCGTTGCCATGATCGACGAACGTCACTCCTGCGGGCAGCGCGCCGGTTTCGGTCAGCGAGGGCGTCGGAGTGCCCGTGGACGTAATCGTCATCGCTCCGGCCGAGCCTTCGGTGAACGTCGTGCTGCTGGGGCTGGTAAGTTCCGCCGACTGGCCCGAGGCCGCCAGGATGGTCAATGTGAAGTTCTGCGTCGCGTCGGGGGCGACGCCATTGCTGGCCTTGATCGAGAAGGGATAATCCCCTTGTGAACCGAAGGCGGCCGTGCCGCTGAGCGTTGCCGTGCCGTCGCCGTTGTCGACGAACGTCACTCCGCTGGGCAGCGGGCCCGTCTCGGTGAGAGTGGCCGCGGGCGTGCCGGTCGTCGTGACGGTGAAGGCGCCCGGTGCGGAGGCGGCGAAGGTCGTGGTTGCCGCGCTCGTAATCGCCGGCGCCTGTTGCACCGTCAGCGTAAACGACTGGGGCGTGGCGGCCAGGTAATTGCTCGCGGTGATGGTGAAGTGGAACACGCCTGCCGTGCTAGGCGTTCCGGCCAGGGTTGCGGTTCCGTCGAGATTGTCGACGAAGGTCACGCCGGTCGGCAAGGCGCCCGTCTCGGTCAATGCGGCCGTCGGGCTGCCCGTCGTGGCGACCGTAAAGGTATTCGCCGAGTTCAAGGCGAAGGCCGCAGACGCGCCGCTTGTGAAGCTGGGCGCCGCGAGCGGCGACGACACCAAGATCCGGTCGTGAAACAAGCCGTCATTGTTATAGATTTGCTCGGCCACGTAGACTTTGCCGTCCGGGCCGATGTCGATCCCGCTGTAACCGGCATCGTAACCGGCTGCATCCGGATTAACGTTGTTGTACGGCCCCTTGGGACTGTCGGTAATCGTGGCGACCGTGGAAAGGTCGGATTCGTTCAACACCGCGATCGAAGAATTGGGCCCGAGGTATTGGGTGACGAACAATTTGCCGTCCAGAATGACGTCGTCCATGGCGCCGCTGACGTTGGCGGTATGCATCAACGACAGGCCGTCTGCCGAGATTTCGAAGACCGCGTCGCCGCGGTCGGTGGCGTTGACGCCGCCCGCGGCGAAGACCGTGCCATCGGGGCCGATCGTCAATCCGTTGACGAATGTGTTGCTCCCCAGGCTAAATGCAGCCGACTTCAAATCGATGATGCCGCTTGTACCCCAACTCGCATCGAGAACGGGGCTGGATGG
>DATNEC010000322.1:0-3704 GCA_035606815.1 Pirellulales bacterium | reverse complement strand
CGCATGTTCTCGATCGCGGCGGCGTCGGTGGGGCACTCGAACCATTCGCTCTCGACGCGGCGGTAACCGGCCGTTTCCAGCGCGCGGCCCAGAATGGCGCCGGCGCCGGGCGCCAAGTCGCAGCGCTGGTAGTAGCGGCTGATGCCTTCGGCCCACCGCCGCAGCGGCGCCAGCTCCGCGCGGCCCTCTTCTTCCAAGGCCGCCAGGCGAGCGATCGGAACGCGAAACTCCGGTTCGATGAACCCCAGCCGCGCGCCCCTCCGCAGCAACCGGCGCAGCTTGCCGAGCAGCACTTCGGGAAAGGCCAAATGGTGCAGCACGGTCCGCCCTACGAGCACGTCCGCTTGGGCCGTCAGGGCGCCTGCCTCCTGGATGTCGGACAGCACCAGTTCGAGCCGCGCCGGAGAAACACCCGCGAGACGGCGCGCCGCCTGGTCGAGCAGGGCTTGGGAATAGTCGACGGCGATCAGCGTTCCGTCCGCTCCCAGCCGCCGCGCGATCCGCAGCGAGAAACTGCCGGCGCCGGCGCCGAGTTCGACGACGCGGTCGGACTTCTGGATTTGCAGCCGATCGAGCAGCCGCTCGGAGATGGCCGCGAACTGCGCATCCTGAATCTCAAGGCGGCGTGCAGCCCCGGCCGTGGTCCCCAGAGCGTAGGGTACGCCCGTCACGCCAGAATCCCCGAGATGGGGCTGCCGCCGGCGATGACCAACGGGCGATTCGCCGTGTCGTAGACCTCGGTTTGTGGATCGACGCCCAGCAGTTGAAACATCGTCGCGGCCAGGTCGTCGGGCCGCACCGGATCGCGATCGGGGAAGCTCGCGTTTTTGTCCGACGCGCCGTACACGAACCCCCGCTTCACGCCGCCGCCGGCCAGCAGCACCGTGTAGCACTGCGGCCAATGGTCGCGGCTGATGTTGTCGTTGATCTTCGGCGTGCGGCCGAACTCGCCCATCCACACGACCAGCGTCGTATCGAGCAACTCCCGCTCATCGAGATCGTTCAAGAGCGTGGGCAGCGTTTGGTCGGTGATCGGCAGATGGAACTTTTCGACGATCGGATACATCCGCGTGTTGTTGAAGCCGTGCGTGTCCCAGCCGCCGCGGGTCGTGCTTTGCCCGCCGATCGTATCGGAGAAATAGACGTTCACGAACCGCACGCCCGCCTCGACCAGCCGCCGCGCCAACAGGCAGCTTTGCCCGTAAGTATGCCGGCCATAGCTTTCGCGCAGTTTCTCCGGTTCGGCCGAGAGGTCGAAGGCCCGGCTGACGCGCGGCGAATTGAGCATCGAGAGGGCCTTGTCGTAGTAAGCGTCGAGGCCGCGGGCGGCCGGCGAGATTTCCAACAGCCGGCTCTGGCGATCGACGAGCTTTTGCAGCTCGCGGCGGCTTTCCAGCCGACCGAGCGAAAGATTGCTCGGCAGGCTCAACTCGGGCAGGCGGAAATCGCGGGCGCTCGGGTCTTCGGTCACCAACAGCGGATCGTGCTTCTTGCCGAGAAAGCTGGCATGTTGGCCGGGCGTCACGGCGCCGTCGCGGATCACGTAAGGATAGGCCACGAAGGTCGGCATGCCGTCGGCCACCGGCGCCAGGCGATCGACGACCGAACCGTAGGCCGGAAACAGTTCGAGCGAATCGCGCAAGCGAATGTCGTCGGTCGGCGGGGCGTGACCTGTCAGGGCGTAATACGACGCCGAATTGTGGTTCTTCATGCCGTGGTGCATGCTGCGCACCAGCGTGACCTTGTCCATCACCTGGGCCACGCGCGGCAAATGCTCGGAGACTTCGATTCCCGGCACGTTCGACGCGATCGGCTTGTGCGGCCCGCGAATCTGTTCCGGGGCGTTGGGCTTCATGTCGAACATGTCGACGTGACTAGGACCGCCGAATTGATAGAGGAAGATCACCGACTTGGCCCGCCGCGCGATCGCCGGCTTGCGCTCTTCGGCCTTCAGGCAGCGGGGCAGGTTGAGGCCCAGCAGGCCCATGCCGCCAATGCTTAGCAGGCGCCGGCGGGAAAGATCTGTGTCGAGATAGTCGCGGCAAGGCATTTGGGAATGCTTTCTCTCAGACGCGGAGCGACAAGCGTAGGTTATGCTTGAGCATAACCTGTGAGGTTTCAAGTTAGGCTAAAGCATAACTTATGGGGCCTCGATCAATGATTATCACTGTCTCAACAAAAACTCTTTCGAGTTCAACAAGCCCCACAAAATATCTTCCAGCGCCGCGCGGCGCTCGGCCGCCTTCTCCAAATACGCCGTCGTGGCTTGCAATTCCTCGACGCTCGGCGCGCGAGAGAGGGCCGACCAATACAACTCGTCGATCATCTCCGCGTCCGATTTGCCGGAGGCCAGCAGCTTGCCCAGCCGATTGTCGTCGCGCGTCAACAGCCGGTTGACGACCGGGCCGCTGACCAACTGAAAGGCCTGGCCCAAGGTCGTTTCGCCCGAACGCTCGCACTCGCAACTGAGCAGCCGCCGCGGCTTGCCGAACAGCACCAAAAACTGATCGTCTCGCGAGGCCGTGCCGCGGCGGAAACGCACCGCCTGCACGCCCGGCAATTGCCCGGCCCGAACGCCCGCCGGAAACCCCTCGAAATGCGAAGGCACGCCCGTCGCCTGGCCCAGGGCGTCGAACAACTCTTCGGCCGACAGGCGGCGAACCAGGGCGTGCGAGAAGTTGGCTTCGTCCCCCTCGTTCGTTTCGTTCGGCGCGGCTGAAAGCTGATACGTGCGCGAGTTCATGATCACGCGGATCAAATGCCTGAGATCGAAGCGGCGAGCGATGAAGTCGGCGGCCAAGGCGTCGAGCAGCGGCCCGTTCGAAGGCGGGTTCGTGGCGCGAAAATCGTCGATCGGGTCGACGATGCCGCGGCCCAGCAGTTGATGCCAGATGCGGTTCGCCTGCGCCCGGGCGAAGAACGGATTGCCCGGCTCGGTGATCCACGCGGCAAGTTCTTCCAAGCGGTCGCGATCGGCGGGAATCGCCGGCGCCGGCTCGCCGAGGAAACACGGCTCCATCGCTTCGCTTGTCCGCGGATCTTTGACTTCGCCCTCGTCGGCCATCCAGACGATCTGCTCGCCGTCGAACTCGTGTCCGTCGTTGATGTCCCGGCGGCGGTTCTCGACGATCTTGTACTGCACGCGGGCGAAGAAGCCTGCCCAACGGTAATAGTCGCCCTGGGTCCAACGGTCGAACGGATGGTTGTGGCACTTCGCGCACTGCAAACGGACGCCGAGGAACAACTGCGCCGCGGCTTCCGCCCGCGTGACGGGATCGCGGTTCGCGCGGTAGAAATTGGCCGCCGGGCTGGTATAGGTGCTGCCGCGGGCCATGATCAGCTCGCGCACGAACTGGTCGAGCGGCTTGCCGTCGGCGATGCCGCGGCGAATCCAGTGCTGAAAGCTCTGCACCCCTTTTTCGTCCAGCACCTTTTCTTCGTTGCGCAGCAAGTCGGACCATTTCAAGGCCCACCAGTCGGCGAACTCGGGCCGCTCGAGCAGTTCGTCGATCAGCCGGGCGCGTTTATCGGGTCGCGAATCGGCCGCGAACGCGCGGGCCTCGTCAGCCGTCGGCAGAACGCCGATCACGTCGAGAAACGCCCGCCGCAAGAACACGCCGTCGCCGGCTGGCGCCGAAGGGTTCATGCGCAGCGAGCGGAGCTTTGCGAAGACGTGCTGGTCGACATAGTTGGCCGCTTGCGGC
>DATNEC010000321.1:0-4874 GCA_035606815.1 Pirellulales bacterium | reverse complement strand
TCCAACGTGCTCGGCACGATCAACCCGATCGAGGAAATCGTCCGGCAGTCCCATGCCGCGGGCACCGTGGTGCTCGTCGACGCCGCCCAAAGCGCCCCGCACCAGGCGACCGACGTCGCGCGGCTCGGCGCCGATTTTCTCGCCTTCAGCGGCCACAAGCTGATGGGGCCTTCGGGGGTCGGCATTCTTTACGGTCGCCGAGAGTTGCTCGAAGCGATGCCCCCCTTTCTGGGCGGCGGCAGCATGATCCGGCGCGTCAAGCTCGACGGCTTCGAGCCTGCCGATTTGCCTGCCAAGTTCGAGGCTGGCACCCCGCCGATCGTGCCGGCCATCGGCCTGGGCGCGGCCATCGACTATCTGACCCGCATCGGTCTCGACGCGATCCACGAGCACGAACGACGGTTGACCGTCCGCGCCCATGAAGTGCTAGAGGCCGTGGGCGGCGTGCATTTCCTGGGGCCTTCGCCCGAGAAGAAATCGGGCATCGTCAGCTTCACCGTCGAAGGCGTTCACGCCCACGACGTCGCCCAACTGCTCGACCGCCAGGGGATCGCCATTCGCGCCGGCCACCATTGCACGATGCCGCTGCACAAGCGGCTCGGCGTCAACGCCAGCGCCCGAGCGAGCTTTTATTGCTACAACACGCCGGCCGAAGTCGATCGTCTGGGCGAGGCGCTCGGCGAGGCGAAGCAGATCTTTCGCCGCAAGTCGCACTGAGCCGCAAGTCACACTGAGCCGCAAGTCGCACCGGGCCGCCACTCGCACCGAGCCGGCCCTTCAAGCAACCACAGATTTCTCCTCAGGAACTATCCGATGGGCCTCCAAAAGCCGCTTGCGCCCGGCGAGATCGAGCGGCCGTATCCGCTGCCGGCGTTGCCGGGCGATCGTTACTACGTCGAAACGGTCGATCCCGCCGGCGTCGGGGGCGGGGCGCTGGTGCTCGTCGAGGATTCCGATCCCTTCGATCGCTATAGTTATCGCCTGTCGAGCGTTAGCTACCACGGCCAAACGGCGTTTCAAAACGTGATGATCGCCGATACCTACAATTTCGGCCGCGTGCTGGTGCTCGACGGGGCGATCCAAAGCGCCGAAGAAGACGAGGCCATCTATCACGAGCTGTTGGTCCAGCCAGCCATGCTGCGGCACCCGGACCCGCGCGACGTGCTGATCATCGGCGGCGGCGAGGGCGCCACGCTGCGCGAGACATTGGTGCATCGCTCGGTCCGCTCGGCCACGATGGTCGATCTCGATCGCGAGGTGGTCGAACTGTGCCGCGAATACCTGAAAACCTGGCACCAAGGCGCCTTCGACGATCCTCGCGTGCGGATGGTTTACGACGACGGGCGCAAGTTCGTCGCCGAAACCGACGAGCTGTACGACGTGGTGATCATCGACGTCGTCGACATGCTCGACAACGGGCCGGCGCAGTCGCTTTACACGCGGCAGTTCTACGAATCGCTCAAATGCCGGCTGCGGCCCGAGGGGATAGTGGTCGTGCAGGGCTTGGAGTTCTCCTTTCTCGACCACAAGCCTCATGCGGCCCTAGCGCGGACGCTGCGCAGCGTGTTCCCCGAAGTGCATAGCTACAAGGTCCACGTGCCTTCGTTTCTTTCGGCGTGGGGTTTCTTGGTGGCGTCCAATTGGTTTGTCCCCGGCGAGTGGACGGCGGCCGAATGCGACCGCAGCATCGCCGCGCGGCTGGGGAATCAATGGCTCAGTCACTTGACGGGCGATTTTCTCAAGGCCTGCTTCACGCATTGCAAGGAGACGCAATTCTTGTTGTCGCTGCCTGGGCCGATTCTGGAGGACGGCGCGCCCTTCATTCCGCCGCCCGACATCGAAGACGTCGAACCGCAGCAGATGCAGTTTCCGATCCAACCGAGCGAATGAACAGCGAGGCCCGGCCATGACACGCTGCGAACGCCGCCCCAAAACGATCTCGCCTGCCCGCGCCAACGGACCTCTGCGGCTGTGCCTGGGTTGCATCGCCCTAGGGTGGTCGCTGTCGCCAGCCGTCGCCCACGCCGACGAAACTGCGTTGACGATCGACGCGCCGCTGGCGCCGCCCGCTTGGGCCTTGCTTCAGCGCGAGCTGCTGCGCGCCAACGCGCGGGCCTGCGAGGAATTCTTCGACCGCTACTTCGACGACCGCGGATATTTGGAGTGCGTCGAGCGGTGGGGCGGCGACGACGGACCCGACGACGCCATCGAAAATGTCAACGACTGGCCCATCCTGCACGCCCTGGGCGCCGATGACTCGATCCTGCGGCTTTACAAGCGGGCCTGGGAAGGGCATCTGCGGCAATATACGGCCGCGCGAACCGCGGACGTCGATTTCGCCCGCGACGGGATGTATTACAAGGAATTCCCCGTCAAATTCGACTGGCTGCACAATGGCGAGGGGCTGACGGTCTTCAACCTGCAAGGGCTGTCCGATCCGCACGACGCCAAGTTCCAGCAGCGCGTGCGCCGCTACGCCGGGTTCTACATGAACGAAGACCCCGGCGCGGCGAACTACGACGCCGAGCGCAAGATCATCCGCAGCCTGTTCAACGGCAGCCGCGGGCCGCTGCTGCGAAAGGCGACGGCCCTGGATTGGGCGGGCGACCCGATCGAGATCGAAGGCCGCTTCCGTCCGGGCCACGGCGAGCATACTTATGCCCAGATGCTCGAACACTTCAAGGATTACACCGACATTCTCGGCGACCATCCGCAGAACTTGCTGACCACGTCGCTGGCCTTGAACGCCTACATGCTCGGGCACGAAGCGAAGTATCGCGACTGGCTGCTGGAATACGTCGACGCCTGGGCCGAGCGGGCCGCCGCCAATGGCGGCGTCTTGCCGACCAATATCGGCCGCGACGGCACGGTTGGCGGAGAGTGCGGCGGGCGATGGTACGGCGGCGTGTACGGCTGGGGCTTTACGGTCATCGACCCGGTCACGAAAAAACCGGTCAACCGCAATTTGCACCACTTGGGCCTGACCGGCTTCGGCAACGCGCTGCTGCTTACAGGCGACCAGCGATACGTCGACGTCTGGCGGAAGCAGATCGACGCGGTCAATTCGCACGCCAAGGAGATCGACGGCACACGGATGTATCCGAGAATGCACGGCGAACAAGGCTGGTACGCCTATGAGCCGGAGAAATACTCGCACGGCGCCTTGGCGGTGTATTATTGGTCGATGGACCGCGCCGATTTGGCCCGTGTGCCGAAGTCCGGCTGGCTCGACTTTTTGGACGGCCGCAATCCGAATTATCCCGTCGAGGCCCTGCAACGGGATTTCGACGTTATTCGCCGCAAAGTCGCCAGTCAGCGCGCCGACGCCAGCACGCCCGACACGCGGCTGGCCGACGATCCCATGCAATACAACCCCGCGACGGTCGAAACGCTCGTGAACCTGATGCTGGGCGGGCTGCACCCTGGGCATCAAGGCTCGCCGCTGCATTGCCGCCTGCGCTACTTCGACCCGGTCGCGCGGCGGGCCGGTCTGCCCGAGGACGTCGCCGCGCTCGTGGAGAAATTGTCGGCCGAGGAGACCGTGTTGACGTTGGTCAACGTCAACCCGTCGGAAGCGCGCGAAGTCGTCGTCCAGGGCGGGGCCTATGCCGAGCACCAATTCGCCGGCGTCGAGATCGGCGAAAAAAGCACTCTTATCAACCGACCCCACTTCACCGTCCGGCTGGCGCCCGGCGCGGGACAACGGCTGACGGTCCGCATGCAACGATACGCCAACGCGCCGACGCTTTGGGCGCCGTGGGACCGACCTAATCGAGTTCGCGATCGTTGAGCGGCGAGGTCTGGAGATACGCCTGGTTGTTCGGGCTGGAAGCGCTCGCCCAAGTTCCGCCGGCCGGCGCGACCTCTCGACCGTTCGGGGACATCAGCAGGCAATAAACCCCGTAGTCGATTTCCGACCGCAAGGTGCGCGAGTGCCCGTCGCAAAACACGGCCACCACCACGCCGGGATGGTTGCTCGAGGGGCGGGCGTTGTTCGTATTGCCCGGATTTCCGACATTGTTCACGTCTCGCGGGGCGTTGATCGTGCCGTAGGGAAAGTTCTGCGGCACAAACGGCGCCGCGGCGCTCGTCGAATAGTTCCAGACGAAGCCGTGAAACGCCTCGAAGACGTTGCTCGCGCCGCCGGTGAAATTCGCGTAGCTGCCGGCGTCGAGGTTCTCCGACAGCATCAGCGTGTTCGACGTGCCATCGTGAGATGAGATGAAATCCTGCGTCATGGTCACGATCGGGTTTAACGGGCTGGCCGAAGCCTGGTTCAACGAGTCGAACTGGTAGCGATCGAAGAACACGCCGTTGTCGCGGTGGTCGACCGGCAGGCCGCTGTTGTTCGCGACGTCCGGCATGCCCGTATTCGCCACGTAGGCGCAGGGCGGCGGAAAGCTTTCCGCGGGCGGATTGCTGGGGCAAAGCACGCTGGCGATGTAACCGGCCTGAACCGGGTCGGCCGCGAGTTGATAGCCCGCGATCGGAGTCGCAAAACCGTTCGGGGCGCCGATGAACAAACCCAGCCGCCAATTGCGATACAGATCCGACTTTTCGATCTGCGGCAGCAGCGGCACCAGCCAATGCACCGGGTATTGGTTCTGGGCGTTCAATACCCCCGCGGGCACGGCGACGCCCGCCCCGGGTACGATCGTCAACGGTTCCTTATAGCCGGGATAACGGCCCGCTCCGGTGGTGAGCATGTTAATCATCCCCAGCCCAAGCTGATGTAGGTTGTTGTTGCACGTGTTTCGCCGCCCGGCTTCTCGGGCCGCTTGCACGGCGGGCAAGAGCAAGCCCATCAGCATTCCGATGATGCTGATCACAACCAGCAGTTCCACCAACGTAAACGCAGCACGCGAGCGAAAAGC
>DATNEC010000004.1:0-7818 GCA_035606815.1 Pirellulales bacterium | reverse complement strand
TTGGAAGCCGGGCGACCGCACGGCGCTCTTGATTCACGGTCTGGCAGGCTGCCACCAAAGCCCCTACATGCAGCGGATTGCGGCCAAGCTCGCCGATCGCGTCGTGCGGACGTTCCGCATGGATTTGCGCGGCTGCGGGGCCGGCTTCGGCTTGGCGCGGCTGCCCTATCATAGCGGCCGTTCGGAAGACGCGGCGGCGGCGCTCGAAACCATCGCCCGGTTGTGCCCGGGTTCGCCGACGACGCTGATCGGCTTTTCGCTCGGCGGCAACATCACGCTCAAGCTGCTCGGCGAGTTGGGCGAGAAGGCATGCGGCGGCCTCGATAGCGCGGTCGCCGTCTGTCCGCCGATCGATCTGGCGGCCGCCGTCGAGCGGATATCGCTGCCGCTCAACCGACCTTACGACCTGCACTTCGTAAAACTGCTTTCGAAGCAGTTGCACCAGCGACGGCGGGTGTTGCCCGATGCGCCGGCGCCGTCCTTCGGCCGGCCGCCGCGCGGCTTGTGGGAGTTCGACGATCAATATACGGCGCCGGTATCGGGCTTTGGCGGCGCCGCGGATTACTACCGGCGAGCCAGTTCGGCGCCGCTCGCCGCGGAGATTCGCCGGCCGGCGTTGGTAATCGCCTCGCGCGATGATCCGTTGGTGCCTTGGCGCCCTTTTCTGCGGCTCGCCGGCTTGCCGTTCGTGCAACTCGAAATCACCGAGCGCGGCGGGCACTTGGGTTTCATTGGCCGCTCAGGGTTCGATTCCGACCGCCGTTGGCTGGACTGGCGGATCGTCGAGTGGGCGACCGCCAGAACGCATCTTTCGGGGGGATGACGCGGCTTTTGGGCCGGCTGGCCTTGACCGCGGTGGGCGGATCTCGGAATAATCGCCGCCCGCAACACACTCGCCTGGCGATGCGGCGGCCGGGACGAAATAACACATGAGACCCAACGATCATGGAACGATCGCCAATTATCGGCAACGTCTTCCGTCGCGGCGCGTTAGTCTGGAATAAGGCCGCACACTCGCGTCGTTTTGGCCACAGCCCCTGGCCGATCATCGCCTGCCTGTCGTTGTTGTCGACCGGCTGCGCGTCGCCCTACCATGCCGATCGCGGCGCCCTGTTCGGCGGCGCGGCGGGGGCCGGCGTCGGCGCGCTGGTGGGCGAGGCCGTGGGCCATCCGGGAGTCGGCGCGCTGGTCGGGGCCGGCGTGGGCACGATTTCCGGAGCGGCGGTCGGCGGCAGCTTGGATGAAATGGAAGCCAGGAATCGGGCCATGATCGCCTCTCAAATGGGCCGCCAGGTTCCGCGCGGCGCCGTCGGCGTCGGCGACGTGATCGACATGACGCGCCAAGGACTCGACGAAGACCTGATCGTCAACCACATTCGCTACAACGGCGTGCAGCAACCGCCCCAGTCGCGCGATCTGATCGCCATGCAGCAAAACGGAGTCGGCAAACGGGTGATCGAAGCCATGCAAGCCGCTCCGCTGCCGCAGCAGCCCGGCGCCGTCATGGCCGCCGGGCCGCCGCCATTCGCCGGGCCGCCGGTTTACTATCCGCCTCCGCCGGTCTGGGGACCGTATCCTTACTACTATCCGCCGCCTCCGCCCGCCTGGGGCTTCGGGATGTCGTTTCGGTAATCGCTTGCCGATTTCGCGCGGAAGCCGAATAATGCGCCTTGGGGGGAGAGGGATCTCGATCCGCTTCAAGACGAGAAGGGCCGTTCATGCGACGCCAAGCATTCGTGGGCGCGGCGGTGGCCCTGTTGGCGTTCGGGCACGACGGCGCGGCAGCCTGGGCGCAGTTTCATCACCACCATCATGGCGGCGGTCATCCCGGCGGATCGTTTTTCTTGTTCGGCGCGTATCCGTGGTATGGTCCGACCTATTTTGGTTATGGGCCGGTTTTGAACTCCGCCCCGCCTTGGCGTTATGGGCCGGCGCCGATGAGCGTGGCGCCGGCGGTCCCGCGAATGGACGAAGCCCCAGCCCCGGAAAAGGCGTCGCCCGCGGGCGGCGGATTTGGCGAACTAGCGGGCGGCGAGGCCAAAAACGCCGAGCGCCCCAAGATCCGCGTCTCGAACGCGGAATCGGTCGCCCGCGCGCGGCGGTTCATCGCCTTCGGCGATCAGCACTTTCGCACGCAAAAATTCTCCGACGCTTATCAGCGGTACAAAAAAGCGGCGGCCGCGGCGCCCGACTTGGCCGACGCTTATTTTCGCCAGGGCTTCAGCTTGTTGGCGATGGGACAATACGTATCCGCCGCGCGAGCGGTGAAACACGGGTTGTCGCTCAAGCCCGATTGGCCGCAATCGAATTTCCGCAGCGACGAACTCTACGGCGACAACCGCTTGGCCAAGGTCGCGCACCTGGAGCAATTGGCCGCCGAAGCGACCGAGCACCCGCGAAACGCCGACTTGATGTTTTTGTTGGGCGTCAGGTTGTACTTCGACGACCAGGGCGAGCGTTCGCGGCTGTTTTTCCAGCGCGCCGGCCAGCTGGGCGCCGACCGAGAGGCAATCGCTGGCTTTCTCAAAGCGGCGCCGGCGCCGGTGGCCGGCGACCAACCCGCCGGCCGCGAGTTGTAAGTAGATTGAGCGGAACTCCGATGTTACGTCAAGAAGACATCCGAGAGGATATCGGTCGCGTCACGGGTGGGACATTTATCCGAATTACGCATGTACCGACATGTATCAGCCGTCTAAAAGGGCCTCTGGCCGGTGAATCGGCCAATGCCATCAGGAAGCGGTTTCTCAAGGAAATCGAAGAGGAATTGATTTCCAAGGGTCTTAGCTGCCACATCGTGCCGGCGTATAGAACCCGGTACGGCGAGCTCTAACGAGGCTTAGTTATGTTCCGCCGGCGGCCCATCTTCCTTATTCAGGCTGCGGCGCAGATAGCGGGCGCGCTCGATGTTGCGGTCGGCGGTGTCGAGTTCCGAACCGCTGAGCTTCTGCAGGTGGGCGGGCTGCGTGTAGATGAACAGCTTGTTCAGCATCGGGATTTCCAAGTCCGCGATCAATCCCAAGTTCACGCCCATCCGCACGCTCGACAATAGATGCATGGTTTCTTCGGAGCTGATCGTCTGCGCCGTGCGCAGAATGCCGTAGGCCCGGCTCACGCGATCGTGCAGGTTTTCGTGGCTTTCGCGAATCAAGAAATCGCGGGCCTTGCGCTCGTAGTCGATGATCGTCGGCACCACGTCGCCCACTTGCTTGACCAGGGCCTGTTCGCTGCGGCCGAGCGTGATTTGATTGCTGATCTGGTAGAAGTCGCCCATCGCCTGCGAGCCTTCGCCGTACAGGCCGCGCACGGCCAGGCTGATCTTTTGCAGCGAGCGAAACAGCTTTTCGATCTGCCGCGTGATGACCAGCGCGGGCAAGTGCAGCATCACGCTGACGCGCATGCCCGTGCCCACGTTCGTGGGGCAGGCCGTCAGATAGCCCAGCCGTTCGTTGAAGGCGTAGGTCACTTTCGATTCGAGCAGGTCGTCGATGGCATTGATCTGCTCCCAGGCCGCCGAAAGGTCGAGCCCGCTGTGCATCACCTGGATGCGCAGATGGTCTTCCTCGTTGATCATCAGGCTGACCTGCTCGCTTGAGTCGATGGCCACGCCGCGCGCCCCCTCGCTCTCGGCGTGTTCGCGGCTGATCAGTTGTCGCTCGACGAGGAACTGGCGGTCCAGCCCTTCCAACTTGTTGACATCGACATATTCCAGATGGGCGGGCTGGAGTTGCAGGATGCGGTCGCGCAGCGTGCGCTCCAACTCCATGCGGTCGGCGGCGGTGGCCCGACTGATGAAAGGGTAGTCGGCCAGATTGCGGGCCAGGCGGATGCGGCTGCTGATCACGATGTCCGACTCGGGGCCGGACCCGCGAAGCCATTCGCCGCTGCTGCGTGCTAGCTCGTTGATTTGCACTGCTTCACGAAGACCTGTGTCACGAAGACCCTTTTCACGAAGACGTTGTCACGAAGACGTTTCGATCTGTCGAATCTCGTCTCGAAGTTGCGAAGCCTTCTCGTAGTCCTCGCCTTGAATGGCTTCCTTCATTTCTCGCCGCAGACGGATCAGTTCCGTCTGGCGCTCGGTATTGAGCGGCGAGCGGCTGGGGCGCTTGCCGACATGGGCGCTTTCGCCGTGAATGTTCAGGATCAGGGGATCGAGTTCTTTCTGAAAGCAGATGTAGTCGTGCGGGCAGCCCAGCCGGCCTTGATTGCGGAACTCGAAAAACGTGATCCCGCAGATCGGGCAGGCTTGCTGGTCGAGCCGGGCCAATTCCTCCGCCGTGCCGCCGACCAACTGCTGGGCCAAGGCCCCGGTCAGGTTCGAACTGCCGGACGGTTCGTTATCCGACTCGGTCAGGTATTCGCGGGCATGTTCTTCGCAAAGATGCAGTTCTTGGGGTTTGCCGCCCGTCAATTCGGTGATGTGAAATGTCGCCGGTTTTTCGCACTTGAGGCACTTCATCGCACCAACTTTGCAGCGCAAGGAGCGCACATTTGGTCAGGCACGGAAATCGCTGCGGGAATTCTAACAACACCCCCCTAAGTGTCAACCCGAGCTAATTGGCGTCCGTGCGCCGTAAGCTCCGATGATGGAAGGCGATAGGTTGCCGCTGTCAGCGCCCCTTGTTAAGCTGGCCGCTAATGACTCATCGACCCGATCTCGAAACCTTCAGCCGCCTCGCGCGCGGCGTGCAACTCGTCCCCGTCTATCGGCAATTGGCGGGCGATGCGCTGACCCCCGTCACCGCTTTTCGCAAGATCGACTCGGGGGCTTCGGCCTGTCTGTTCGAGAGTGTCATCGGGGGCGAGAAGGTCGGGCGCTACAGCTTTCTGGCGGCCGATCCGTTTTTGTCGATCGAAGCCCGCGGCCGGCGAGTTTCGGTCGCCGACCTGACCGGCGCCCAGCCGAGCCGCGAGGAATTCGACGCCGAAGACCCGCTGGCGGAACTCCAGAAACGACTCGGCAAGCTGCGCGCCGCCACGCTGCCCGAATTGCCCCCTTTTTGCGGCGGCGCAATCGGCTATGCGGGCTACGACACGGTGCGATATACCGAACGCCTGCCCGACGCTCCGCCGGACGACCGCAATCTGCCGGACCTGGCTTTCGCCTTCTTCGACCAGATCGTCATTTTCGACAATGTGCGGAAAACGATGATCGTCGTGGCGATGGCCCGGCTCGAAGGCGATGATCCCGACGCAGCCAAGGCTTATGCCGACGCCTGCGGCAGAGTCGACGAACTCGTCGCGCGGCTGTCGTCGTCCGACGTCGCCTTGCGACCCACGGACATCGATTTGCAAGGCGATCCGCAACTGGCTTACCAATCGAACTTCGGCGCCGGGAAGTTTCAAGCCGCCGTGGAAAAATGCCTGGAATACATCCGAGCGGGCGATATTTTTCAGGTCGTGCTGAGCCAGCGATTGCAGACCACGGTCCATTCCCCCCCATTCGAGATCTATCGCACGCTGCGGGTCGTGAATCCCAGCCCGTTCATGTTTTATTTGCGCACGCCGGAAGTCACGCTGGTGGGCAGTTCGCCGGAGATTCTGGTTCGCGTCGTGGACGGGCGCGTCACCGTGCGGCCGTTGGCCGGCACCCGGCGCCGCGGCGAAACGGAAGAAGAAGATCGGCGGCTGGCCGAAGAGCTGCTGGCCGATCCCAAGGAACGGGCCGAACACGTGATGCTGGTCGATTTGGGCCGCAACGACGTGGGCCGGGTGGCCCGCTACGGCACGGTCGAATTGAGCGACGTGATGACGGTCGAGCGATATAGCCACGTGATGCACATCACCTCGAACGTCACCGGCCGCCTGGCGCCGGGGCGCGACGCTTTCGACGCGCTGCGGGCGTGTTTGCCTGCCGGAACGGTTTCGGGCGCCCCCAAGGTCCGCGCCATGCAGATCATCGACGAGTTGGAGCCGCATCGCCGCGGCCCCTACGCCGGGGCCGTCGGCTACATCGACTTCAACGGCCACATGGACACCTGCATCGCCCTGCGGACCGTCGTGGTGCAGGGCGACCAAGCCTATGTTCAGGCTGGCGCCGGCATTGTCGCCGACAGCGTGCCGGAAGCCGAGTACCAAGAAACGCTGAACAAGGCCCGCGGCTTGCTCAAGGCCATCGAGCTGACCGAGAAACGGCTGCAAGAGCAGGAGTTCGCAGAGCAGCGACGGGGCTGTTAGAATGACCCCCTCGGCCGGCGGCAAGGACGGCGCGCCAAGCGCGAAACGGTGTTTTCCAATCAGTAAACTTGCCCTAGAATACCGCGTAGCTGCTCGGGATCCGTGCAGCGCAGTGTCTTCCCCAAGCATCCAGAAAGGGTTTGAAATGAGATTGTTTCTAGCATTGGCCTTGATTTTGGGCTTGGGGACCGCGCTGGCCCAAGCAGCCGACCCGCCCGCCAAGAGCGCCAAAGGCAAGCCGGCGGCCAAGCAGCCTTCGCAGAAGTTGAAGATCGCCGGCGCCGAAGACGACGACGCGGCGCCCCAGGACGACGAGCCGGAGCAACTGTCTCCCGCCGAGTTGAAAGCGCTGGTCAAGAAGATCAGCTATATCGTCGGCATGAACATGGGCAAGAACATGAAAGCCCAAGGCATGGAGATCGACAGGGACGAGCTATTGCGCGGAATGGAAACGGCGCTGGACGGCAAAGAGTCGGAACTTTCCGACGAAGAGATGCAAAAAACGGGCGTGGCCTACGAACGCGCGATGGTGCAAAAGCAAGCCGCCAAGAACAAGGAATTCCTGGCAGCCAACAAAAAGAAGGAAGGCGTGAAGGTCACGCCGAGCGGCCTGCAATACAAAGTGCTGAAGAGCGGCAAAGGCAAAACGCCCAAGGCCACCGACACCGTTTTGACGAACTACAAGGGCATGTTCGTCGACGGGACCGTGTTCGACAGTTCCGACAAACATGGTGATCAACCGGCGAGCTTTCCCGTGAAGGGCGTGATTGCCGGCTGGACCGAAGCTTTGCAGATGATGAAAGTCGGCGACAAGTGGCAGTTGGTGGTCCCCTCGAACCTGGCCTACGGCCAGCGAGGCATGCCCGGCGCGATTCCCCCGAATACGACGCTCGTCTTCGAGATGGAATTGGTCGGCATCGAGCAATAGTCAGCCCGGGCGGCCTCCCTTGAGGGAGAGGGCGTAAAAACTCGATGTCTGCTCGCACCATCGCCATCGGCGACGTCCACGGTTGTTCTCGCGCGCTGGGACGCCTGCTGGATGCGATCGATCCGCGCTGCGATGATACGATCGTCGCCCTGGGCGATTACGTCGACCGCGGGCCTGATACTCGCGGCGTGCTAGAGCGACTCGTCGAGTTGGAAAGCTGCTGCCGGCTCGTGCCGCTGCTGGGCAATCACGAAGAAATGCTGCTGGCCGCGAAAAGCGGCCAGGCGAACGTGCGGCTGTGGCTCGCCTGCGGCGGGCTGGCGACCTTGAGCTCTTACGATTCGGCGACGAGTTTCGACCAGATTCCCCCGCGTCACTTCGCGTTTCTCGAAGGCTGCCGGTTGTACCACGTCGAGGGCGAGCATTTTTTCGTCCACGCCAATTACCTGCCCGATCTGCCGCTGGAGGAGCAAGACAGCGACATCTTGCTTTGGCGGTCGCTGCGCGATTTTACCCCTGGCCCTCATTGTTCGGGCAAAACAGCCGTCGTCGGCCACACTTTGCAGCCCGACGGCCAGATCCGCGACCTGGGGCATCTCAAGTGCATCGATACCGGCTGTTACAACGACGGCTGGCTGACGGCGCTCGACGTCTCGAGCGGCCAGGTCTGGCAGACCAACCAGCAGGGCGAGCTGCGCGAGTAGAGCGGACGC
>DATNEC010000230.1:0-9736 GCA_035606815.1 Pirellulales bacterium | reverse complement strand
GGTCTCCCTCGACGTTCCGCCGCGCTTCGGCCACTTGCCGCGCGGGAATGACCGTTTCCGCCTTGAACGAAGTCAGCCGTTGCAGCAGCCGCTGGTCGAGTTCCAATCGCGAGATGGCGTCGACCAGTTCGCTTTTCTTTTCGCCGATGTCTTTGCTCCAGATGACCGCCAGAATCTGCCCTTGCTTGACTTCATCGCCATAGCGAATGGGCCGAGTGCCGCGCTTTCCGTCGCCGTCGGCCGGGTGCGTCTCGACCTCGGCCATGCGGGCCACCTCGCCGGGAAACCGGGCATGTACCGGCACCAGCAGGTTCGGATCGAGCCCGAGCGAACCCGGCAGTCGCAACGGATCGGGCGGGGGGGCCTGTTCCACGGCCGTGGTCTTGGGCTGGATCGCCTCGACTGCGGCGTCGGACATTCGCAAGGTTTCTTTGCGGCCCGCGGCCGTTTGCACCAGTTCGAACAACTGGCTTTTCCGGCCCAGGGCCTTGGGTTTGGATGGCTCCAGATGGCCTTTCAACGTCCAATAGGCCGCCAATAGTCCCCAGCACACCGCCGCGACGACAGCGGCCGAGATGACGATTCGCAGGGTTTTAGCGCCTTTAGGCATGGTGCGGGCTGAGAGGAGCGAGTGAGACGTGCGATGCTACTGCGATGACCCATGTACGGATAGCTTTTTTACAAAACTCGGGCAAGTTCCGTAAATTTGCAGAAAGTTACTTTTCCGACAGGTGTTAGGGCTGCGCGGGCGGGCGGTCTTCTTGTCGGCGAGGAACGCGGGCGAATCGAGAGTCGCCCCCAGGGCACGGCGGTTGCACCGGTGTCGGGCGGCGTCTGTCCGTTGACTCTTCAGCAAAAGGAGCGAAACATGAGCACCGTCCATACCAGCCAGCACCCCATGACCGGCGACGTCTTGGTCTGCGAGAAATGCGGCATGAAAATGGAAGTTACCGCCGACTGCAAGTGCAAGGACGGGGCGCACTTGGAATGCTGCGGACAGCCGCTATCGACCGTTGCGCCAACTCCGCCGCCGCCCGAACGGGCCAAGCGGTCCTGATTCGGCGAGCTCATTCCCAGCGGATTACCAAATCGCCTGTCTCGACGCTGCTGCCGGACTGTACGAGCACGTCGGCGATCTGGCCGTCGCGCTCGGCATAGAGCGTGGTCTCCATCTTCATGGCTTCCATCGTCAGCAGCTTGTGACCCTGCGAAACCCGATCGCCGGGCTTGACCGCGACGTTGACGACCATGCCCGGCATCGGAGCGCCGACCTGCTTGGGATCGGCGGCTTCCGCCTTCGGGCGGCGCTCGATGAGCGCGTCGAGCGTCGTGTCGGCCACCGTCACGTCGCGCGGCTGGCCGTTGAGCTCGAAAAAGACGGTACGCGTGCCGTCGGGATGCGGATCGCCGATTGTCAAGAACTTGATGATCAGCGTCTTGCCCGGCTCGATCTCGACCGCCAACTCTTCGTTCGTTTGCGGGCCATAAAAGAAGACCGGCGTGGGCAGGATGCTCGTGTCGCCATAGGTCTCCTGGTGCGTGATGAAATCGCCTACGACGCGCGGGTAAATAATGTACGACACGATCTCGCGGCCGAGTGCGGGCCGACCCAAGCGTTTCTCTAGTTCGGCGGCGGACGCCTCGAAATCGGCCGGCGGCAAGCTGGCCCCCGGCCGTTCGGTGAGCGGCTTTTCGCCGCGCAAGATGCGCTGCTGCACTTTGACCGGAAAACCGCCGGGCGGCTGGCCCATGCGTCCCGAGATCAAATCGATCACCGACTCTGGAAAGCTCAGCTCCCGATTGAAATCGAGCACGTCGGCGACCGAAAGATTGTTGGCGATCAGGTATAGCGCCATGTCGCCGACGGCTTTCGACGACGGCGTGACCTTGACGATATCGCCGAACAGTTGATTCACGTCGGCATAGGTCCGGCAGATGTCGTACCACCGCGCGCCAAGCCCGATCGCCTTGGCCTGCTCGTAAAGGTTCGTATACTGCCCGCCGGGCATTTCGTTGTGATACACGCTGGCCGTGCTGGCCTTCATGCCTGTCTCGAAGGGCGCATAGAAATCTCGCACGGCCTCCCAGTATTCGGCCGTCCGCTCCAGGCGCTCGGGATCGAGGCCCGTGTCGCGCGGCGTGAAGCGCAAGGCTTCGACGATCGAGTTCAAGTTGGGCTGCGAGGTCAACCCCGAGAGCGGCGAAAAGGCCGCGTCGGCGATATCGAGATCGACTTCCGCCCCCTTCAAGATGGCCGCCGCCTGCACGCCGCTGGTGTCGTGCGTGTGGAAGTGAATCGGAATGCCGATTTCTTGCTTCAGCGTTCGCACCAGCAATTCGGCCGCGTAGGGCTTGCACAAGCCGGCCATGTCCTTGATGGCCAGGATGTGGGCGCTCATCTTTTCGAGTTCTTTGGCCAGCGCGACGTAATATTTAAGGTTGTACTTCGTTCGCTTTTTGTCGAGCACGTCGCCGGTGTAGCAAATGGCGGCTTCACAGATGGCGCCCGACTTCTGTACGGCCTCCATCGCCACGCGCATGTTCGGCGCCCAGTTGAGCGAATCGAACACGCGAAACACGTCGATGCCGGCCGACGCGGCCTCCTCGACGAAGCTCTGCACGAGGTTATCGGGATAGTTCGAATACCCGAGCGCGTTCGAGGCCCGCAGCAGCATCTGGAACAAGATGTTGGGAATCTTCTGCCGCAAGTCGGTCAGCCGCTGCCAGGGGCACTCCTTCAAGAACCGCATGGCCGTGTCGAACGTCGCCCCGCCCCACATCTCCAGCGAAAACAGCCGCGAATGCTGCTTGGCGTAGGCGTCGGCGATTTGCAGCATGTCGTGCGTGCGCAGCCGCGTGGCCAACAGCGATTGGTGCGCGTCGCGCAACGTAGTGTCGGTCAACAGCAGCGGCTTTTGTTCGAGAATCCACTGGCTGAATTTCTCGGGGCCTAGCGCGAGCAGCCGCTGCCGCGTGCCCGGCGGGACCGACGACTCGAGGTCGATCTTCGGCAACGGGGCGGGATCGCGGCGGACCTGTTCCGCGCGTTTCTTGACCAGCGGGTTGCCGTTGACTAGCACGTCGGCCAGATACATGAACAGCTTGGTGGCCCGGTCGCGACGCGCGACGAATTGGAACAATTCGGGCGTCTCGTCCAAAAACCGCGTGGTGCAGCCGCCCGCGATGAATTGGGGATGCGTGACGAGGTTGATTAGAAAGGGAATATTGGTTTTGACGCCGCGAATGCGGAACTCTTGCAGGCAGCGTTCCATGCGCCGCGCGGCGTCGGTGAAGCGGCGGCCCGAGGTGATGACCTTGACCAGCAGCGAATCGTAATAGGGCGTGACCATCGCGCCGGAGAAGGCGGTGCCCGCGTCGAGCCGCACGCCGGGGCCGCCCGTCGAGCGGTAGTGTGCCACGCGGCCGTAATCGGGCCGGAAATGATTGAGCGGATCTTCGGTGGTGATCCGGCATTGGATTGCGTAGCCTGCGGTGCGCACGTCGGCTTGCGAGGCTAGCCCGATCGCAGGATCGTCGAGCCGCGCGCCCTGCGCCACCAGCAATTGGCACTTCACCAAATCGACGCCGGTAATTTGTTCGGTGCAGGTGTGCTCGACCTGGATGCGGGGATTGACCTCGATGAAGTAGAATTTTTGCGTCTCGGTATCGACGAGGAACTCGACCGTGCCGGCGCTCTGATAACCGACGGCTCGGCCGATTCCCAAAGCGGCCTGGCAAATTTGCTCGCGCAATTGCGGGTCAAGATTGATCGCCGGAGCGATTTCCACGACCTTTTGGTGCCGCCGTTGCACGGAGCAATCGCGCTCGTAGAGATGCACCAGGTTGCCGTGCCGGTCGCCCATCAATTGCACTTCGATGTGGCGCGGGCGGGCGATGAATTTTTCCAGGAATACGTCGGGGCTGCCGAACGCCGTTTGCGCTTCGCGTTGGGCCTGGTCCAATTGGGCGGCCAAATCTTCGGGCCGGTGGACGACGCGCATGCCGCGACCGCCGCCCCCCTTGGCCGCCTTGAGCAACACCGGGTAACCCAGCCGCTCGGCCAATTCGCCCGCCTGTTCCGTCCCGGCGAGCGGTTCGCTGCTGCCGGCCAACACCGGCACGCCCGCCTTTCCGGCGATCTTGCGGGCCACGATCTTGTCGCCCAACTGATCCAGGATCTCCGGCGAAGGGCCGCAAAAGACGAGGCCCTCCGCCTCGCAGGCCCGGGCGAAGTCGGGGTTCTCCGACAAAAAGCCGTAGCCCGGATGGATCGCGTCGACCTCGTGCTCGCGGGCCAGCTTGACGATGCCCTCGATGTCCAGATACGCGCGGATCGGCTCGCCCGCGCGGCCGACCTGGTAGGCTTCGTCGGCCTTGAAGCGGTGCAAGGCGAAGCGGTCTTCGTTCGAATAGATCGCCACCGTGCGAATGTCGAGTTCGTGGGCGGTGCGAAAGACTCGGGTCGCGATCTCGCTGCGATTGGCGACCAACAATTTCTGGATTGGTTTCATCGGAACCTGAACGGGCGTCATTCTTTCTGGCGATCAGGGCGGCGAAAGCGGCGCCCGGACGAATCCTTTAGTGTAAACCGCTAACGCCGCGTCGCCAACAGGGCCAGCGTCGCCCAGCCGGAAGTGGAAAGCCGCTGAGCATAGCTGCGGGCGCCGCTGGGGCGCGTGGTTTCGATCCAACTTCCGTCGTCGAGTTGCTCGTCGAGCAGATATTTGCGGCCGGCAAGCAGCATGGCGTCGGTTTCGGCGGTGCGCTCTTGGGCGGCCAGAGCCAGGAGCGCCACGGCGGTATCGAAAACTTCGGCCGGCGAACGAGGATACGGCCCCCAGCCGCCTTCGCCAGTCCGCGCGCGGCGCAAAGTTTCGAAGGCTTGCTGGCGACGCTCGACGGCCGCCGCATCGCGGGCATCGGCTAGCGCCAGGAGCGCTGCGGCCGCATCGGGCGTGGTGCGCGCCTCGTGCGCGCGGAGCCAATCGCCGGCCTTGGCCGCGGCGTCATGGAATTTCGCCGCGCCTGTCGCGAGCAGCGTGCGCCGCGCCGACCAGGTCGCAAGCGCCCGGCCATACGTGACGGGCGAACCGGCCTGCCCCGATTCGTCGACGTGCCACGAGCCGTCGGCGTCTTGCTCGGCCGCCGTCAATTCGGCCGCCGCGATCAGCGTTTGCCGGTCTTGGATGCAAGCGGCGTCGATCGCCGAAACCAGCGCCGCCGAGAACTGGACGGCCGACAGGCGATCGTCGCGAAATTCGGGAGGCGTCTCGGCCCGCCGCCACTCGCCGGGCCGCGACAGCCAGTCGGTCGTTTCGCGGAACCGCGCCCGCGGCGATTCGTAGCCCAGCTTGATGGCGGCATACACGGCCCGTGCCGCATCGCCATTGTTGTGGCACGAGTAGCACTTGTTCTCCGCCGGCCACGCCGCCGCCTCGCGGGCCAGGAAATCGACCGCGCGGCGTTCGGATTCCGCGAGACGGTCGTCCCCGCGCGCCGGCGGCAGACCGCCACAGAGACAGACGAAGAGGATCGAGAGTCGTTTGATTGCGGCCATGGGCGCCAGACCCGGCGAAATCAGATTACGAATTCGTAAGTCGCTGCTCGGCAAGCCGCCGGGCCGACTTCGGCGGCGCCGAGCGGCCGATAAAGAATATAGTACCCGCGCTCAGCGGCGGCGGATAAAATAAATAAGACAAACACTCTGGAGGCCGCACTCGTGATGCATTTCAAGAACATTCTGCTCGGCATCGATCTCGTGCAAGCGCTGCACAGCGGCTCGGCGAAGTTCACGCCGCCCGTCGAACAGGCCATCAAGCAGGCGCTGTGGCTCGCCGAAAAGTCGCAGGCCCGACTCACGTTTTTCTCGGCGATGGAAGTTCCGGACCAGGATCTATACTTGTCGGACGACGAATTGGGCAGCGTCGCCGACAAGCTGCATCAAGGCGGGACCGCCGTGCTGGCCACGCTTGTCGAACAGGCGGCGGCGCGCGGCATCGCGGCCGAGAGCAAGCTCGCCACGGGCGCCGGATGGGAGGAAATCATTCGCCAAGTTCTGCGCGGCGGACACGATCTGGCGATCGTCGGCGCTCGCGATGCGGGGATGCTCGAACGGCTGTTCTTCGGCAGCACCGCTCGAAAGCTGCTGCACAACTGCCCCTGTCCGGTGTGGGTGACTCATGCAGGGCAATCCATCGTCCCCAAGAGCATTCTGATCGGCAGCGATTTTAGCGCCGTCACCGACGATGCTTTGCGAGTCGCGGCCGAAGTGGGGACCGCGGCCGGCGCCACGGTGCATTTGCTCAACGCGGTCGACTATCCGCTGGACCGGTTGTGGAGCACGGGCGTGATGGATTACAGCTCTCAAACCTACCATCAGCAAATGACCGCGCAGTCCAAAAAGATGCTGGCCGAACAGGCCAAGAGAGTTCTCGGCGATCATGCGGGGCTGGAGTTGAAGCAGCACATTACCGAGCGGCGCGTGGTCGCCGATTCGGCGATTCTGAAATTCATCAAGGACCACGACGTCGATCTGTTGGTGATGGGCACGATGGCTCGCGGCGGCATCCCCGGCGTCTTTATCGGCAACACGGCCGAGCGACTGGCCTCCAGCGTGACGTGTTCGCTGTTGGCCATCAAACCGGCGGGCTTCGAGTGCCCGATCTCCCTCGCGCCTGCCCCGGCCAAGCACGGCGGACCCTACTTCTAACAACGGAACTCGTTAGCCGGCCTTGCCTTGTTTCGCTTGCCACCGATTGCCGGTTGAATTAGACTGGAGCCGGCTTTCGACATGTCTAGCAATGCGGCGGCAACGGTCAGGCGCCGTTGCCCTCCAGGAGGACCGAAGTGGCACCAAGCAGGCGCCGGCGTTCGCTCGGCCAGCCATCGAAGAGCGCGAGACATAGCGGCCCGGCGACCGCGATCGAACCATTGGAGTCGCGTTGGCTATTTAGCGCGGCTTCCGGTTACGGCCCCGAACTTCAGGCGCCGGCCGCGTTGATCTCCCAGGCCTCGCCCGATGCGCCGGCCCCGCATGCCGAACTTGCAAACCTCCGCGGCGAACCGGCGGCGGACTTAGCTGCGTCGATCCGCCCCGAATTCCACGCGGGCGACGCGGGTTTCTCCGCGGTCGCGCCGGTTTTTCGCGTCGACGAGCCGCTTGTTTCGCGGGCCGACATGGCGGACAGAGCGCTCATCGTTTCGCCTGCCTTGGGACATTTCGACAATGGCGGCGAAGAACTGCTGAGCGAACCGCTCAACGAACCGCTGACCCGTGCGCCGATGTTCGTGACCACCTTCGAGGTCGTGACCATCGTCAAAATAAACTACGTCCCGGATTTTTCTTCCGATTCCGGCGGTTCCGACGCGAGATCGTCGTCGGCCCGCTTGGCGGCCTTTTCCACGCCAGACATGGGGTCGTTCGAGGGGCGGTTCTTGACGAACTTCACGCCGGAGATGGAATCGTTCTCGCTGAGATACGTGCCGGACTTCGCGGTGCGCGTCGATCAGGGCGACGTCGCGAGGTTGATGCCGTCGCTGGCGCTGCCGCCTCGCGGCCTGGTGATTTCTCAGCAAATCGGAGAAGACGGACATCACCTGGTCCAAGCTCCCCTGTTTTCAGGCGAAGCCCCGCACGTCCGCGAAGAGATCCAGGGCAGGCGGCCTAACGAAGCTTTGGCGAACGTGACGGGCGGCACGCAGTTGAGCCGCCCCTTCGTCACGCTCTCGCCCGCGGACGGCGAAGCCGCCGAGTTGCAGTCACTGAACGGGCGCGCGGCTCTCGCGGGCGACGAAGGCCCGATCGCCGCGGTCGCCTTTTCGTCGGCTGCCGCGGCGCCGGGCAAGAATGCCGCGGCGTCGCTTGGTCCCTCGGCGGCGGCCGATGCGGCGCGGTCGCTTCAAGGATGGCTAACTCCGCTCATGCCGGAGTTTTCTCCCGACGTCACCCAACTTACCCAGGCGTTCGACGCCGTATTGGCCGATCTTGACGAACTGGGCGGCGAACTGTTCGGTTCGCTCACCCACAGAGACCATTTGTTCCTGGGGCTTGGCGTCGGCAGCATCGCTTACTACGTCGCCGCCAACCACCTTCAATGGCGCGCGGCGCCGGCGCATCTCGCAGCGGAACGAGGCCGGGGCGCCCGTGCGCGCTTGCGGCGGCCGAGACTTTCCGTGCGACCTCTGGTGGATGGATGAAAGCGCCCCCGCTGGAGCACCTGTTGCACCTGCTCGGCAATGGCGATCCCGAGGCCATCGAAAAGGTCTTTGTCGATGTGGCGCCGGGCCTGCGCAGCCTGGTGCGGCGGCGAATGTCGAAAGCCCTGCGCAGCAAGTTCGATTCGGAAGACGTCGTGTTGTCGGTCTGGACCGACCTGTTGAGCGGTTTTCGAGAAGGCCGCTGGACTTTTGGCACGGCCGGCGAATTGCGGGCGTTTCTCATGACCGCCACGCGGCGCCGTTTGATCGACCGCGTGCGCCAGCATCGTAGGGCAATCGAGCGTGAACGAGCGCTCGGTCCCGACAAAGACGCCGTCGGACAATTGGCGAGTGCGGCCGCCGGGCCGAGCGCCGTGGCCCGGGGCAACGAACTCTGGCGCCAGTTGCAAGCGCTGTGCCCGCCGGCGCACCGCGAACTGTTGAATCTCAAGCGCCAAGGGCTTCCGCTGGCTGAGATTGCGGCCCGCACCGGGCTGCATGCCAGCAGCGTGCGGCGGATCCTTTACGATCTGGCAAAGCGTTTGGCGACGACCCAGGCAGCGGACCAAGCGGCGGCGGCGCCGGAAGACGAGCGTTGCGGACCGCCTCTCGGCGGAGCCATCCAGTGAGCAGCGCCGTCCGCGCTGTTCGGAAGGCGTCCGGCGAAGCGGCGCCTGGCGATGACGCGGGGCCGCCGCCGAGCGGCGATCCCGGATCGCAGTTGGCCCGCGAATTCAGCGCCGCTTGGAGCCGCGGCGAGTGTTCCGCACTGGAGCAGTTTCTGGCCGCGCGGCCGGACATGCACTTGGAAACGGCCGTGGCGGTGCGGCTGGTGTGCGAAGAAATCGGCTTGCGGCAAGAGGCCGGCGAGACCGTCGACTCGGCCGAAATCTTGGCGCGCTTTCCGCAGTGGCAAGCCGAGTTGGAGCTGCTGCTGGCCTGCTACGGCCTGTTTCAAGACGAGCCGCGGATCGATTTCCCGGCGAGCGGCGAGGAACTCGGCGAGTTCCGCCTGTTGGCCGAATTGGGGCGCGGAGCGACGGGCCGCGTATTCTTGGCGACGCAGCCGTCGCTTTCCGACCGGCCGGTGGTCGTCAAGTTCACGTCGCTCGACGCCGCCGAACACCTTTCGCTCTCGCGCTTGCAGCACACGGGCATCGTGCCTTTGTATCTCGTGCAAGACCTGCCCGAGCGCGGCTTGCGCGCCTTGTGCATGCCTTACCTGGGAGGCGCCAGCCTCGATGCGCTGCTGGCCGCGTTGAAAGACCGCCCTGTCGTCGAGCGCAGCGGCCGGCACGTGGTCGAGGCGCTGGGCCGATTGGGGGTGAATTCTTCCGCGGCGGCGCCGTTCGAGGGGCCTGCGCTGCGGAGGCTGGAGGGCCTGTCCTATGTCCAGGCGGTGTGTTGGATCGGCGGCTGCCTGGCCGACGCGCTGCACTACGCGCATCAGCGCGGCTTGGTCCACCTCGATCTCAAGCCCTCCAACGTGCTGTTGGCCGGCGACGGCCAGCCGATGTTGCTCGACTTTCATTTGGCTCGC
>DATNEC010000225.1:0-2699 GCA_035606815.1 Pirellulales bacterium | reverse complement strand
GGGATTTCGATGTTCTGATGCACCACGACGCCATTGAGCCGGACGGTCAGCTTGGCCGGCGAAGTCTTTTTGCCCTGCTCGTCGAAGCGGGCGGCCGTGAACTCCGCGTCGTAAGTTTGCCAGCTAAGCGGCGGCAGGCACATGTTCACCGCCGGAGCCGCGACCGAGTAGATTCCGCCGCACTCGTTGTCTTTGCCTTCCAGGCCGAACGAATCGAGCACCTGCGTTTCGTAGCGGCCTTGATAATAGACGCCGCTGTTGCCGCGTCCCTGGCCGCGGGCCTTGGGCATGAACGGCGTACGGAATTCGGCGTGCAGCGTGTAGTCGCGAAACGTATCGATGCCGGTGCAGCCTTGTATTAGCAGGCCATCGTCGGTGATCCGGGCGCCCGGCTGCCAGTGCTTGTCCAGCGAGGCTTTCGTGCCGTCGAACAGCACGACCGCGCTTTTGGGCGGCTTGGCGCCAAGCGTCGGGCTGGCCCGCTCGGTTTTCTTCAGCTTGGCGACAAGTTCTTTGACTTCCTCGCGATCGGCCTCGGCCGTTTGCTTGTCTTTGCCCGTCCAGCCGGCGCCCGGCAATCCGCCTGGATACGAAACGACGCTGAACTCGCCCTCGCCCAGCGCCACGACCTGCATGCCGATTCCTTCGCCGACGTATTCGCCTTGCAGGGCGAAATCGGGGTCGGCCTTGGCAGCCTCCGGCGTATCGTAAACCGCATCCGCGGCGGCGGCGAAGTTTGCCAACAGCGGCAGCGAACAAGCGGCCAGGAGCATCGATGCAAGGCGTGGAATCATGGAGTCGGGTCGGGGGCAAAGGGTTGGCGGGTCAGAGAGTCGCGAACGGCGGGATAATCGGCGGCAAGCTCAATGCCCGCGACTATGCCGGGCGAACTTGCCAGCGTAAGGCCAACCGCCGGGCAAATCAAGAAAATTGAGCCGCACCCCGAACGAACGATGCTGATGGTTCGCGAGGCTATCTGTCCCCTGCCCGATTGTTGCCGTCGAGCAATTATGCCGCTACGCCGTGGCCACATTCCAGACCATGTCTGCCGCCGGATCGCCGCTCTCGCCGGCGCCGTCTGGGCCGACGCTCCAGACCACGGCGCGATCGCGCGAGTAGTTCAGCGGCCGATCGGCGAAAGGATCGTTCGGAACCTCGGCAAGCAGCCCGGAATCGACCAGTGCATCGAGGTTTTCCGGCAACCTGCCGCGTTGAATCAAGAACAAGCGAATTGCCAGCACGGCTTTGGTCGCTTCGCGCGAGGCCCGACCCCGGAACAATATCGTAACACAAGACGGCAGGATTCGGGTCTCTCGGTCCGCAAGCAGCAGTCCGACGGGATTGTCGACTTGCCGCAGCCTTTCGCGCGCGGCGGCAAAGGCTGATTCGTCCGGCGCCTGCCAATAACGAACAAGTTCCGCCAACAAGCTCGGCGCATAGTCCGTTTCCCGCATCGATTCCAAGTGCTCCTCGACGGCCTTTCGCGCCTCGGGACCGGGGCCGAGAACTTCGTACCCAAAGTCGGGATGCAATTGCGGCGGCCAGCAATCGTCGGACAGCAGCCTGTTCTCCGTAAACCTTTCGCGTTCCGCACGCCAACACGATTCGCCGTAGCGCATGTTTTCCGCCGCTCTCAATGAAGCCGCGGAAATCGTCTGCCGCGGATCGAAGGGCGAAGGATGCCCTGCGAGCAGTTCCAATAGTTTCTGTCGACGCCACGCCGAACGACCGTCGGGATGGGGCCCCGGCGAATCGTCGGTCAGGAAGGGCGACGACTTTTCCTCGTAGATGCCTTCCAGCAATGCATCGACCAAAGACTCTAGGCTGCCGCCCGCGGACAAGGAAGCCAACTGCTCGAGGAAATAATAATGGAATTCGGTACGCACGCATTGCGACAGCGCTTCGGCCCCGCGCCAATCGCGATCGACCGCGGCCAACATATTTGCGATCGCATCGGCCGGCGCCCCGGCCAATCGCGCCAATCCGTGGATGCTATCCAATGCGCTCCCGTGGCAAGCAATGGCTGAGAGATAGGTCACGAAGATGCCGTCGCCGTGCATGACCATTTCGGCCATGCGGAGCGAATGCGTCAGTTCGCGCGCCGCCTGGCCGAACTCTCCGCATGAGGCGTGCAGCCGGGCTTTGAGGTTGCGAATCCGAATCAGGCGCCTGATGAAGTCGTCTAGCTCGATGTCTTCGGAAAAATGCTTCGAGCCGCGCGGTTCAGGATACTGAAAGCGGCCCAGCGAGACGCCCAGGTTGGCGGTCTCCAGCGCGCGCCGATTGCGCTCGATCTGGTCGCGCAGCTCTCGCCGAATCGCGCCTTCAGGAAGCCAGTAACCGAGATCCTGCTGCAAGCACCAGGCGCGCGTTTCGAATTCGTCAAAGTCCTTGACTTCAAGCGGCGACAGGTGAGCCGCCGCTTCCGCCCAAAGGGAATAGGCATTTTCCCGATCGGGCAGTTCGACGCGGCGCAGCCGCATGTCGGGATGGACGTGCTCAAGCAATTCGGGCGACGGCAACTCAGGCGACATGGATGCGGCCCTCGTAGCGATGATTCGGCGGAATCCTGGCGCGACTGCGAAGCGTTCGCGGCCCGCTGACCAGGATTCTACGTCGATTTCGCGACGCGGGGAAGCATTTTGACGCGCGCCCATATCTCAGCGCCGAGCCGTTCTTCGGGCCGGCGCCATTCGGAC
>DATNEC010000223.1:0-9997 GCA_035606815.1 Pirellulales bacterium | reverse complement strand
ATTCGGCGGACGATCTGGCCGCCGCGCGGGGCTACCGGCAGCGTCATGCCGAGTTGTACCGGAAGATCCAACAAGGCGCCCTGACGCCGCGCCAATTACGGCTTGATCTGGTGAAGTTCTACATCGATTTGGGCCAACGCGAACTGGAACGGCGATTCTTCCGGCGCGAGAAGGCCGGCGATCAATAGCCGGTGTCCGTGCCGCCTTTGTCTACCGCCAGCCCATCGCTGCGATGGCCGAGCCGGCGATGCGTTTCGCCGTTGATGCTGTAACTTATGGCCCGCACCGAACCATCGCAGAAAGCCATGTGAAACGTGGCGGCATGCGCGCTGCCGAAACGAAAGGCGTCGACCAAAGTGAATTGGTCGGGCATCGGCGGATAGTTCAAGTTCACGCTACGAGAGACGTCGTTGTCGAATCCCGTGAAGCAGTCCTCGTTGTCTCCCGCATCGGTCCCGTTCGTATAGTTGGACGGCGAAAGGTATTTTTCTCCAATCAAATACGTGACGCTCGCGCCATCGGGCACGCTGGCCAGCGAGATTTCGCTGCCCTGGTAGCTGATGCCGGTGAACTTGGTCGGCCAGCCGAATGTCGCCGCGGCGGCATAGCTGGCCGGGCCGGCGCCGTTCTCGACCGCGGCCGTGTCTCCGACGCAGGCGGCGTAATCGACCTTGCCGACCGGATTTTGCGCCGCGGCATTGATGTTGATGCCGGCGCTCGCCTGATTGTAGGGCATTGCGGTGCGGCGAGACGGGCAATAGTAGGAAGGAATGACGATGCCCGTCATTTGCCCCTGCAAAGTCAACTTGGTCGCGCCGGTGGAGCCCGTGCTCTTGGCCCACACTTGCTGCTGTTCGATAAAAGGCAGCAAGTTGTAAAAGATCCCGCCTGGCTGACTTCGCCCGGAGCCATAATCGGGATCGCCGACCCAATCCCAGCCCCAGCCATTGCTGGGCAGGAATCTTTTGACGTCGTGATGGTTTTGGGCGCCGACGGCCATCTGCCGCAGATTATTCTGGCATTGATTTCTGCGCGCCGCTTCGCGCGCCGCCTGCACTGCGGGTAGCAGCAGCGCGATCAGGATGCCGATGATGGCGATCACCACCAAGAGTTCGACCAGGGTGAAGCCGCAACGTCGATCGCCGCGAATCGCAAGAGCGCCAGACGAGCCCGGACGAGACGGCATGAAAAGTCGCCCCCGCAAGATCGACGAGAGATCGGTGACCATGATTTCAACGCCACGCGATTTCGGCGCAAGCCGACAGGCCCAACGATGAAATCGAGAATCAACGTAGCGACTGGCGACTGCGCTTTCAATAGATTATAAATATAAAATGCGCGATTTGCACCGAGCGGGGCGAAAATAAAGTCTTTGTGGCGGCGCCGGGGGCGACGCTTTCTTGACATAACCCCCGCCGTTGACGGATGATAAGCGAAAAGGGAACCTCTCGGGCCGCTCGATGCCGCTGTTCAGTCATCACATCTTCGTTTGCTGCAATCAGCGTGCGCCGGGCAACCGCCGCGGTTGCTGCAACCCGGACGGCAGCGGCAAATTGCGAGACTGCTTCAAAGCGGAGTTGAAAAAGCGAAATTTGGGTCCGCTCGTGCGGGCCAATCAAGCCGGCTGCCTCGATCAGTGCGAGTTGGGCCCGACCGTGGTCATTTACCCGCAGCAAATTTGGTATGGCGGCGTGAGGCTCGAAGACGTGCCGCGAATTATCGAACAAACCATCATCGGCGGCCAAGTGCTCGAAGACCTGTTGATTCCGGAGGAGCGGCTCAACAAGAGGAACGGCTCAACAATTTGAAACCATCTCGAATATGAAACGATCTCGCTCGGCTTGATCCGGGCCATTCGTGCGATTCTAATCGTTCCAAGGGCGTTCGTTCGTCCCGGTTCTCGTCCCGGAGAAGGGCCTTCTCACGCAAGGAAAAGAGGCGCTATGAAACGAATCATTGTCGGCCTGTTCGTCGTCGGGCTGGTCTGCTGTCTTACCGCGGCCTCGGTGGAGGCCCAGAAAAAAAATGGCCGTAACAAGAACCCCGTTGCGCTGCAGCAACCGATGGTCGACCCGAACACCGGGCTGTTCATCCAGAATCCGCCGGGCGCCAAAGACAAAAAAGAGGAAGACAAAGGCCCCGATCTGCCGGGCGACCCGCAGTTGCAGAAGATTCACATGGAATTCGTGGCCAAGACGGCCAAACTGGCGAAGGACTACGAACGCCAGGGCGACATCGAAGGCGCTCGCGAGTGCTACGAGCGGATTCTCAAGTTGATCCCGCGGTTGCCTCAGGCCGAAGAGGCGCTGGCTAAAATCCGCTCCAAGCAGCTCAACGCCGAGAAGAAAAAAATGATCGTCAATGCCAACGGCGGCTGGCAAGACACGGGCGTTGATTTGCTCCCCGGCAAGCCGGTGGCCATCGAGGCCGTCGGAACCTGGACATTTCGGATGTCGGGCGATCTGGGCCCCGACGGCATGGAGATTCCGGAGGAGCTGCAGGAGTTCAATCTCGGCTCGTTGATCGGCATGATCAACACCGGCGGCGATCCCAAAAAAATGAAGCCCTTCTTGGTGGGCGCCAGTTCAGAATTCACTCCCGAACAAGCCGGCCGCTTGTTTTTGCGGATGTACGACTCCGACCCGTCGGACAATGCCGGCAAGTTGAACGTTGAAATCCACGGAACCTTTGAAAAGGGCAAATAGGATCTGAAAAGGGTAAAAAATAGGATCGCCGATTCGGCGTGGCTATAAGATGGCCAGTTGGACAATAACTGGCTCCATTGGCCAGTGTGCAGCGGGCCGGCAACGCTCATAGTCCCCGTAATTTCGGCGTCTGGACCGCCATCTAGCCTATTCTAACATTGCGGCATGGTGATTGCTCCTGGCGGGGAGGTATTTTTTTCCGCGCGCAGGAGTTCATGCCATGTTGCACGCCCTGAAGGTTTTTTCGGCCGCATTTAGCGTACTTGGCGGATGCTGGCTTGGCGTTGGTGAAGCTCATGCCGCGGCTCCTTCCAAGCCCTCGGGCGCGGCGGCAAGCGGCAAGAGCGCGCCCCAGAGGCTCGCCGCCGCCAAGGCGTCTCCGGCGGCGCTCGATACTTTCATCAAGCCGGATGGGGAAGGCTTCTTCGCGCTGAGCCTGACGCCCGATGTGCCCCAGCCGCCGCAAACGCCTCGGCAGCTTGTGGTGCTGTTCGATACGTCGGCCAGCCAAACGGGCGTCTATCGCGCTCAGGCGCTGGCGGCCCTTGAAGCGTTGCTGGCCGAACAATCGCCGGACGATCGCGTGGCCCTGCTGGCCGTCGATTTGAACCCGGTGAAGCTGACCTCCGGGTTCGTTCCGGCATCGAGCGAGGAGATGCGTGGAGCGATCGCTCAACTCAAGCAGCGCGTGCCTCTTGGCACGACCGACATGGTCGCCGCCCTCGGAGCCGCCTTGGAATTGCAGGCTGCGGCGTCGGGCCGCGTCGGCCGCGTCGCCTATTTGGGCGACGGCTTGAGTCCGATGAATTCAATTACGCCCGAGCAAATGCGAGATTTTGCTGACCGGTTCATCGCATTGCGGACTTCGGTTAGCTCGTATGGGCTCGGACCGCAGGTCGATTTGCAATTGCTGGGGGCCTTGGCCAAGAACACGGGCGGCATGTTGGTGCTCGGCTCCGAAGATTCCGCCGGCCATCGCGCGGGGGGCGAATTGGCCGACGCCGTTCGCGGGGCGGTTTTCTGGCCCACGTCGGTCGAGTTGCCCGCGTCGCTGCACGCAACGTACTATCGCGGCGTCCCGCCCTTGCGTTTCGATCGAGATACCGTCGTCATCGGCGGTCTCGATGGCGCCGCGCTAGCGGGCGGGCCGTTGAAGATCCGCGCCGCGGGAGAACTAGCCGGCAAGCCGCTTGAGCTTCGCTGGCAAGTCGCGCCTGGCCCCGCCAGCGACGACCATGCTTACCTGGGCGAGTTGGTGAAGGCCGCCGAGCGCGACGGCGGCGTTTCGCTGCCATCGGTCGGTTCCGCGGGACTCTCGGAGCTGCGTCGGCTGGCCAATGTTCGCACTCGGGGCTTGGTGCGACTCAGCGAGCAAGCCCTGGCGTTGGGGAACCTCTCGCAGGCCGAACAACTGGCCGATCATGTGGCCCAGATCGACCCGAACAATCCGGCCGCCTCCGTCGTCCAAGCGGCGGTTCGCAAGGCGCACGACCGCATCGACGGCAGCGCTGCTGGCAATCTGAAGGTTGTCGGAATGAAAGCCCCGCGGAAGGGGGCCCCGGACGATGGGGAACTAGAGGCGCCCGACGGAGAGTTGCTCGACCAAGTCGAGCGCCAGCAGAGGGTCTATCAGCAGTACCTTCGCAGCGAGGTGCGCAACGCCGTCGGCCAAGCCCGCGGCATGATGGGCGTCGATCCCGAGCGAGCCGCCGACATGCTCAAGTTGACGTTGGAAAAAGTGGCCCAGGCGCCGGAGATCGATCCCGAATTGCGCGCCCAATTGGAAGACCAAATCGAAGCCGCTTTGCGCGCGGCCAGCCAACAGGCGCTGGTCAAAAGCGAGCGCGATCTGCTCCGCGAGCAGATCGCGGCGGAAAGGCAGGCCCGTCAGCAAATCAATCGCGAGCTGTTCCTACAAGAGGAAAAAGTCGACCAGTTGATGGCCCGCTTCAACGCCTTGATGGACGAAGAGCGATATCGCGACGCGGAAGCCGTCGCCAATATCGCCGAAGAGATGTCGCCGAACACGGCGGGCTTGCGAGACGCTGAATTGACGGCCCGCATGACCGGCTATACGGCCGACATGAACGCGGTCCGCGACGCGCGCCACAAAGGCGTGATCGACGCCACGTACCAAATCGAACTGGCGCTCGTGCCGCAGCCCGACGAGCCGCCGATCCTGTATCCCGATCCTGAGGTCTGGCAATTGCTCACCGAGCGCCGCAAGAAATACGCGGCGGTAGATCTAACGGAGAGCAATCCCTCCGAAGCCAAAATCATCGCCGCTTTGGACGACAAAACCGAGTTGGAATTCGTCGACCAGCCGCTGAGCGACGTCGTGGAATACCTGCGAGAGCGCCACGAGATCGAGATCCAACTCGACAACAAGGCCCTGGCCGACGCCGGCTTGGGCAGCGACACCCCGGTCACGAGAAACATCAAGGGTATCACCTTGCGCTCGGCGCTGCGGCTGATGTTGGGCGAAATGGACTTGACCTACGTCATCCGGAACGAAGTGCTGATGATCACGACCAAGACCGAGGCCGAGAACATGCTCTCGACCAAGGTCTACCCGGTGGGCGACCTGGTGATTCCCGTTCCGGCGGCGGGGATGGGCCGCATGGGCGGGGGCATGGGCGGCAGAGGAATGTTTTAGGGAATGTTTTATTCCCCCGAGCTCGCGATCGCTGGCGGCGTCTCGCCGGTTATTTGCGGCCCGTCAGTTCGAGCGTGCTCCACAGGCTGGGATCGTCTCGATAAGGAAACTCGCTGCCGCTGAAGGCCTGTTCGCCGAGTTCCCGGTCTACGACCGCGTAAGTAAAACCGAGCCGCGGATGTTCGACCGGGTCGAAGCCGGTCAAGGCCGCGGCGGGAATGCAGCCTTCCAGCAGATAGCCGCCGGCGCGATTTTCGCGCCGCGCCGCCAGCATGCCCGGCCGCACGGGCTTGGCGTTTTCCTTGGCGCGGTTGACAAGCAACTGTTCGCCGACCGGCTCGTCGAGCGCGCGGCCGGCGCCGGCCGGCAAGAACGCGAACTGGTGGCAAAACCGGCTGGCGCGGTGGATGTTGTGCGTATCGCGGGTATCGATCCAGAGGCGCACGCCGTCGCTGTCGTCGGGGCGGCTCTCCCGGCACCAAGGGGCCTGCGTCTTGCCCTCGACGCGGACGGCGAAAGCGAACCCCTGCTCGCTCCAGGCCACGCGAAATTCGGCGAACGTCGAGCGGCCGTCGAGTTCGGCCACGCTGAGCAGCCGGTACGATTCGTCGAGCTGCCCCCCCTTGTCGGACCACAAGGGCGCCTTGTAGCGGCAGGGCGCCGAGAAACGGAACAGAAAACTGGGCGGAAGCAACGGCGAAGTCATCCGTTGGCTAGCCTCCGCCGCTCGCGGCGCCAACGCCTTCCACGGGCAAACCCAACGCTTCGCGAACGCGCGGATGCACGACTTCGCCGTCGCGCGTAACAAGCGTTTCGCGAGTAATCTCGTCCGATAGGTCCAACTCGAACTTGCCCTCTTTGACCAGATGCATCAGGAACGTCGTGATGTTTCGGGCGTACATCTGGCTGGCGTGCAGCGGCACGGTCGCCGCGAGATTGGTCGGCCCGAGGACCGTGACGCCCCTGTCGACGACCGTTTCATCGGGCTGGGTCAATTCGCAATTGCCTCCGCGCTCCGCCGCCAAATCGACGACCACCGAGCCGGGCGCCATCGCCCGCACCATTTCGGCGGTGATCAAGGTGGGCGCTTTTTTGCCAGGAATCGCCGCGGTCGTAATTACTACGTCGGCGCCGGCCATGGCCTTGAGCATCAGTTCTCGCTGCCGCTGGTAAACGCTCTCGTCGAGTTGTTTGGCGTAACCCCCTCGGTCCTGGGCCGCCGAGGTTTCCAGCGGAAGATCGAGGAACCGGGCGCCGAGGCTTTCCACCTGTTCTTTGACGACCGGCCGCACGTCGTAGGCTTCGACGACGGCGCCAATCCGGCGGGCCGTCGCGATCGCCTGCAAGCCGGCGACTCCGGCGCCCACGATAAAGACCTTCGCGGGCGAAAGGGCGCCCGCCGCCGTCATCATCATTGGAAAAATCTTGGGCAGCGTCGCGGCGGCCAGCAGGACGGCCTTGTAGCCGGCGATCGAGGCCATCGAGCTCAGGGCGTCCATGCTCTGGGCGCGCGTGATGCGAGGCACCAGTTCCATCGCGAACAGCATCCCTCCGCGAGCGGCGATTTGCTGGGCGGCGGCCGGCGCCGTCAGAGGATCGCAAAAGCCGATCAAGATCTGTCCGTGGCGGACTAGTTCCAGATCGGTGACGCCCAGTTCCAAGTTGGCTCCCAAGGCGCGGACCTGCAACACGGCATCCGCCGTCGCGAAGACCTGGGCCCTGTCGGCGGTGAGGCGGGCCCCCTTTTCGGCATAGGCGGCATCGGGAAATCCGGCTTCAAGACCGGCCCCCGGCTCGATGACGACTTCCCAGCCCGCTTTGACCAAAGGCGGCACGGCGGCGGGAACCAGGGCCACGCGGCGCTCGCCCGGCAAGCTTTCTTTGACGACTCCGGCAATCATGGCTTCAAGTTACGACGCATGCCTTGAACTGGCAAGGCATAAGCAGTAAATTAGTCGTTTCTCGCGATCCCAAGAGATACTGCCGAGCGGAACGAGCATGAAAACCTACATGGCCAAGCCGGGCGAAGTCGAACAAAAATGGTGGATCGTCGACGCCACCGACAAGGTGGTCGGCCGGCTCGCCTCGGACATCGCCGTGATTTTGATGGGCAAGCACCGCCCGACCTATACCCCGCACGTCGATACGGGCGACTTCGTCGTCGTGGTGAACGCGGAAAAGGTGGCCTTCACGGGCAAGAAGTGGGACCAGAAGAAATACACCTGGTACACGGGCTACACGCGGCTGCGGTGGGAAACGGCGGCCCAGCGGCGCGAAGAAAAGCCCGAGAAGATCCTGACCGAAGCGGTGCGGCGCATGCTGCCGAAGAACAAGCTGGCCGCGACCATGCTCTCGAAGCTCAAGGTCTATGCGGGCGGCGAACACCCGCACCAGGCCCAATTGCCCGAGCCCAAGGAACTGGGCGCCAAGTAACGGCCGGCGAAAAGGCGACTTCCGCACTGAAATAACTTCCGCACAGTAACTTCCGCACTGACCTACGCAGCGAATCGAAGGCAACAACCGCATGTCGACCGTCGAAATCCCCGCCGCCAAGCGCACCGGCGATGCATTGGGCACTGGCCGCCGTAAGACTTCCGTGGCTCGCGTTCGCGTTCGACCTGGCAAGGGCGCGATTACGATCAACGGTCGCCCCTTGGAAGACTATTTCGTCAACGAACTCGATCGCAACAGCGCTCTGGCGCCGCTGGTGCAAACCGACCGCCTCAAGAGCGTGGACGTCGTCATCACCGTTCATGGCGGCGGCAACACCGGACAGTCGGGCGCGTGCAAGCTCGGCATCGCTCGCGCGCTGAAGGTTTACGATTCGGGTCTGGAACCCGCGCTTCGCACCGGCAACCTGCTGACGCGAGACAGCCGCATGAAGGAGCGCAAGCACTACGGTCTCCGCGGCGCGCGGCGCGGCACTCAGTTCTCGAAGCGTTGATTCGATCCGCCCGCGGCGGATCAATCTACAGCAGATCAATCGGCAGCAAGGGCCCGCGGCCCAGGTCGCTGGTCCCTACCAACGATGCCGGCAGGCAGGCGGATCCGGCCTAGGTCGCCCCGCTTGTGGTGTACGACGTGCATCGCGGGAGCGCGCCCGGCGGGCAACAGGTAGACGATGCCGTTGCCGGAAGAAGCCAGCTTGACGCGGAACCGCCCTGCGGAGTTGGTCTTGGCGCGCGAAAAGGCCGCGTAGTCCCACGCGGCGCCATCAGCCTGCGAATAAGCCAGTACGTCGAGGCCGGCCGCCGGCAGTCCGTCAAACGATTCGACGACGCCAGTCACCTCCTCGCCTCGATGCAAAGCGATCTGCGTGAAGAAAGGTCGAGCGCTTTCCGCTGCGCGAGCCCGCAATGCGTCGAGGGCGCCGCCGACGCCGCTCTTCGCCGCATACTGCGGATGCTCGACGTCGAATTCCAAGTACAACCGTCTCTTGGCAGCCTGCTGAGGCGTGATGGCAAAGGAGTAGACGCCCTGCGAATCGGTTTGATGACGAGACTCTTGCAGAATTCGGTTCTCGCCGGCGGCGAGTTCGCGGCGCCGCACGATGACGATGGCGCCTTCGATCGGCTGGCCGGTGTCGTGGTCGGTGATCCGACCGTCGAACTCGAACCCCGCAGGGCGATCGGCGCCCAAGGCCGGGCTTGTCGGGTCCGCGGCGCCGGACGCAAAATCCAACGATAACCCTTGCCGGGCGGCCTCGCCGGGCGCCGCATCGCCGCGCGTTGCGTCGGCATCGAGCCGCAGCGCCGAGGCACCCAATGCCAAGCCCGCCGCGGCCACGGTGAATACCGCATTCCAACGCCTTCGGCAGCGCCGCTCCAGCGGTTCCCGGCGATCGACCAGCATCATCACGCGCCGATAAAGATGCGAGCGCCGATCGCCGAAGCCCATCGCGGGCAGCGCCGGGACCATCAACCGCCGACGAGCCACGGCAAGGAGGTACTCGGCATAATCCTCGACCATCGCAGCTTGTTCGGCCGCCCGCGCGTCGGCCAAATAGTCTTGGCACAAGCGGAGTTGCCGCCGCAATCGCCAAAACAGGGGTTGGTAGAAGAATGCACATTGAGCGATCGCGGCCAAGTACCAGACGCGCGCGTCGCCTCGTTCGACGTGGTCCCATTCGTGCGCCAGGCAATACCGCAGAGCCGGCTGATCGGCGGAGGCGCAGAGACCTTCGGGCAGCAAGATCACCGGCCGCCGACAGCCGAAAGTGATCGGCGCGTCGATCCGAGGACTCACGAGCAGCGCCACGCGGCGGCCGTCAGGACCAGCGATGGCGGCGAACATTTCCATCGCCGCGGCCGGCGCCGGGCGCGCCGCACGCTTAAGCCGCAGCAAGTTCACGACGCCCTTCAGCCAGCGCAAGCAAAACGCGGTCGCCGCGGCGGCATAAAGCGCTAGCGCCGCTCGCGCCAGAGAGACCGCGTTCCAGCGAGGCCGCCAGGCGGCGATCTCGAGCGGGCCGGCTGCGCTGGCCATCGGCGCGGGTCGTTCCCGTACCGCGAAGGGTCGGCGGGAGTTCGCCCTGGAGGGCGCTGCACCGCTGGCATCGACGAAAGACGCGTCGGCGCCGGGCCGATCGCCGACCGCCTCCGCCGAATCGCCAGCCGGCGGCGTGGAAAAGTCCAAC
>DATNEC010000220.1:0-11436 GCA_035606815.1 Pirellulales bacterium | reverse complement strand
GCGGCCAATGTCCTCGGGATAGCGTGGGCGGTCCTGGCGACGAATCGAAGGAAGGCGTGCATTCCTTGGAAAACGTTGGCAGTCTATGTCAGCTTGATCAGCAAGGCTGTGGGCGGTCTAGATCTTCTAGTTCGCTTCCGTCGGCTTCTCTGCAACCAACACGATTTGCCGCGCGAAGTCGATGCCGATCATCTCGAACAGCCAGCCGAACAGGTATCGCCTGAGCAACGCGCGATGCACAGGGTCGTGATAGACCCGCGCGATCCGGCCGACATCGAGACCGGCGGCCGCCGCCAAGGCGGCCAGTTCGTCGTAGCACAAGGGGGTCCGGTGGGTGATGTCGCGCAAGAAGGCGGGCGGGTAATACGTGTTGGGCGTGCTCAACACCAACCGGCCGCCCGGTTCGAGCAGCTCGGCCAGCCGCGAGAGCCAGGCCGGGATCTCGTCGACCGCGATGTGCTCGACGACCTCGAAGGCGAACACGCAATCGAAGCGGCGGTCGATCTCGTCGAGACTGCGATAATCGTGCTCGCCTCGCGGGTCGATGTCGATCGATCGATACTCGAGGTTCGCTCGCGACTTGCGCAACAACTCGCCCATGCGACGATCGCCCGCACCGACTTCCAACACACGCGCGCCGTTGTCGACGCAAGCCAGCAGCACGTCGCGCACGCGCCGCACGATCGGCAGCGCGAAGATGCGGCCGAAGCGCTGCGCGGCTTCGCGACGCAATTTATATTGCTCGGACCAAGAATTATCCTTGCACATTTTTTTCAAATGCGTACCATACTTCCATGAATCAGGCGAATGCTCGAGCGGCGCGACGCCAACGAATGGCGTCCGAGTCCGAGCGACCTGAGCGAGTGCAGCCGATGAACATCGCCTTTGCTTGCCGTGGCTTGTCGTACCGTTTCGACGAGTGCTTGGCAAGACGGAAGTTTGTCGGATGGCTCATTCCCGTGGCGACCAACCTGCCGAGCGTCCGTCCCAGCCCGGCAAGCGGCAAGGAAGTCGCCGAACTTTTGTGTTAGGAGGACGTACGGTGGCCAAGAAGAAAGCAGCCAAGAAGAAGGCAGCCCCCAAGAAGAAAGCTGCCAAGAAGAAGACCGCCAAGAAGAAGTAGGCGGCGTCGAGAGAAAAGCGACGCAAGCAACAGCAAGAGAGAAACGCCCGGTCGGCAACGATCGGGCGTTTCTGTTTTGTACAAGGGGCGCCGGCGTTTTCCCGCGCTCAATCGGACGGGAAAGGAACAGGCTCGCTGTTCAGTTCGGCCAGCGCGTTCTGCGCGGCGCGCTGCTCGGCTTCTTTCTTGTTGCGCCCCCAGGCGGCCGAAAACCGCGTCCGGCCGATCAACGCGGCGATCTTGAAGCACTTGCTGTGATCGGGGCCTTTTTCGTCGAGCAACTGATAGGTCGGCGTTTGACCTTGCTCGCGCTGGGCCAACTGCTGCAGCAGCGATTTGTAGTTGCCCGAATGGTCGCCGCCCGCGGCCAGTTCGATCTCCGGCCCCATGTAGGTTTCGATGAAGGTCCGCGAAGCCTGATCGCCGCCGTCGAGATAAATCGCCGCGATCAACGACTCGAATACGTCGGCCAGCAGCGAGGGCGGAACGTTCGGGTTGGTGGTCATGCCCTTGCCGAGCACCAAGAACTTTTCCAGGCCGAGCGCTTCGCTGATCTTGGCGCAGGTTTGGCGGCTGACCACGACCGACTTGATCTTGGTCAAGTCGCCTTCGAGATGCTCGGGATATTGATGGTACAGCAGTTCGCAGATCACCGCGCCAAGAATGGCGTCGCCCAAGAATTCGAGCCGCTCGTTCGATCGCAGCCGGTGCGGCGCGCCCGAAGCGTGCGTGAGCGCCGAACGCAGCAGGGCCTTGTCTTTGAAAACGTAACCGATGCGGCGTTCGCAACGCTCTTGATCGGCTTGCCACTCCGCAGGGAGTTCTGGCTCAATCGTGCGGCTCATCCGTGTGCATCATTCTTGGGGGGGCCTGCTGGAGAATCGCAAAAACGGACAAAATAAAGGCGCGGCCGGCGCCGGAAGCTCCCGCGTCCGAGCCAACATAACTCTAACTGGCGGTTGATGTTTTGTCAAAGCAAGTCGCACTGGCCACCAAGCCCGCGAGAAGATTTTGCCGTTCGCCGGCGACTTTCCGTGCAAGAAAATGGGCGCCAGCGGCAACAAGTTTGCAGAGATCCGTTTCCAAAGGAACGCGGCGTGCAGTTAAGTTGGGCCTCTCGGGGCGCCTGCCGCGGCGACAATATCCGCAAAGCGAGGAACCGTACCATGGAAAGAACCATTTCTCCGAAATCACGAGTCAGGGCCTTCTCCGTCGCCGCCTTGTTGGCGACCACGGCGCTGGGCGGGCTGGCGTGGCAACGTCACAGCGCCGCCGACGAGCCCTCCGCGGCGCCGCCCGCCGTCATCGAGCAAGCCGACAATCTTTCTTCGGCCTTCCGCAAAGCGGCTGAAAGCGCGGTGCCGACGGTCGTCACGATCGAGACCCGCAGCAAGCCGCACATGAATTCCGGCGGAAACAAGCAATTCAAGCAAGGCGAGAATCCGTTCAAAGGCACGCCTTTCGAAGACTTCTTCAACGACGAGAATTCTCCCTTTCAATTCCACATGAACCCCGGCCAAAACGGCCGGTCGTTTCGCGCTCCCGAGCGGCAGGGGATGGGTTCCGGCGTGATCATCGACAAGAGCGGCATCGTGCTGACGAACAACCACGTCGTCGCCGACGCCGACGAGGTCACGGTGCGGCTCTCCGACGGACGGAAGTTCAAAGCCTATGACATCAAGACGGATCCTTCGACGGATCTGGCGGTGCTGCGCATCAAAGACGCGGGCAAGCTGCACGCGGCCAAACTGGGCGATTCCGACAAGCTGCAAATCGGCGACTGGGTGATCGCCGTCGGCAATCCGTTCGGACTGAATTCGACGGTCAGCGCCGGCATCATCAGCGGCATGGGGCGCGAACTGGAATCGAACCGGCGGGCCAGCTTCATCCAGACCGACGCCGCAATCAATCCGGGCAACTCGGGCGGTCCTCTTTTGAATTTGAAGGGCGAAGTCGTCGGCATCAACACGGCCATCGCCTCGAACAGCGGCGGCTACCAAGGCATTGGCTTCGCCATCCCCAGCAGCCTGGCCAAGTGGGTGACGTCGCAGTTGATTGAAAACGGCGTCGTCAAGCGCGCCTACCTGGGCGTGTCGATTCGCGAGGTGAGCGGCGAATTGGCCGATCAACTCGGCGTCGCCGGCCATAATGGCGTCTTGGTGCAGGAAGTCACTCCCGAGAGTCCCGCCGCGAAGGCCGGCTTTGAGCCGGGCGACGTGATCACGCAATACGGCGGCAAAACGATCCATTCGCCGCGCGACCTGCAAACCTTGGTCGAGCGCACCACCGTCGACAGCAAAGAGACGGTCAAGGTGTTGCGCGACGGCAAGCAGGTGGAATTGAACGTCGTCGTCAAGCCGTTCCCGGCGAAAGAAGCCGATGTCGCGGCTTCGTCGGATGGCGAGCGGCACGGCGACCAGCACTCCGGCTTCAAGAGCGACGAACTGGGCGTGGAAGTGGCCGAATTGACCAAGAACAACGCCAAGCAACTCGGCTTCGAGGACTATAAGGGCGTGGTCATCACTGGCGTCGAAGACGAGAGCCCGGCGGCCCATGCCGGACTACACGAAGGCATGTTGATCATGAAAGTCGGCAAGCAGCACGTCGCGAGCGTGGCCGACTTCAAGGCGGCCATGAAAGACGCCCAAATCGACAAGGGCGTGCTGCTGTTGGTCCGCACTGACAACGGCAACCGGTTCGTGGTTCTGGAACGCTAAGCGGCGGCTGGCTGCGGCCGGCGGGAGACCGCCGGTCGCTACAATCGCTGCAACCGTCGGAGATGCAAAAGCTTTCCGCACGGGCGATACGCCGATCACCTAAAAGGTTGAGTTTCATCAGGCCCTGGCGAAGGAAAACTTCGCCAGGGCTTATCTTTTCAGCCCCTGCGGCGGCCGGCGAAAGCTTGACTCTCGCGATGGCGAGGTTAAGAATGCAATGAAGCGAATACGCCCCGTCCACGGGCGATAGATGATGATAAACGCTCCGCTCGCCGATCCAGCCTGAACTTAGGGATCCCCCCCGTTATGTTGCGTCTGCCTCGCGTTGCGTTAGGAACCATTCAGGCCGATGCCCAGACGCAGCCCTGTTCGTGGGCCCTGATGGATTTGCTTTCCCGAGACGGCGCCCAGGTGCAACATTTTCATTCTCGCGCCTGCTTCTCGCCGCTGAATGCGGCCTTGGCCGTAACAGGTCTCAACTCGCGACACTTGGATAGTTGGCTGATGTCCAAGGAGGTCTGCCGGGAAGTTTTCGTGCATGGCTGCGCCAGTTCCGACTTGGCCTTGGTCGAAGGACGCTTCGACTGGCTCCCTTCGGAGGACGGCCGGGCAGGTTCCTTGGAGGACGGTCAGGCAGGGAGCCGCCTGGACTCGCTGTGCGATTGGCTCGACCTGCCGCGAATCGTCGTGCTCGACGCTTCGCGCTTGGCCGACTGCGAGTTGCCGGAACGTCCCGATCAGGTCGACGGCGTGGTGCTGGACCGCGTTCGATCGCCCGCCGAATTGTTTCGCCTGCAAACCTGCCTGGAAGCGCTGTGGGACGTGCCGGTTTTGGGAGCGCTGGAACAGCGGGCGTCGCTTGAAGAGACGATTTCGCGGTTGCCGCGCGGGTCTTCGCCCCCGCGCGAGCTGTGCCGTCTGCTCGGCGATCAACTGGCCCGCTTCGCGCGGCCAGATCGAATTCGAGCGTTGGCGGCCCGCCGCGAATTCATGCCGGTGCGCCCCGCGCTGTTTGCCCCGTCGGCGGACCTGCCCGCTGGCGAGCCCGATCGGCCGCTAACCGTGGCCGTGGCCTTCGACAGCGTCTTCAACTGCTATTTCCCCGACACGCTCGATCTGTTGGAGCTGCGCGGAGCGAAGGTCGTCGATTTTTCTCCCTTGCGAGACGAGGTCTTGCCCGAGGTCGACCTGGTGTATTTGGGCTGCGGCCATCCGGAATTCGAAGCGGAGGCCTTGTCGAGCAACCATTGCATGTTGTTGGCGCTGCGAAACCACGTGCGGGGCGGGCGTCGCGTGTACGCGGAAGGCGGCGGTCTGGCGTACTTGTGCGAGCATCTGGAGACGCCCAAAGGCGAGCTCGTTCCGATGCTGGGGGTCTTGCCCGCCATCGCACGCTTGAACCGGCGCCGCACCGTGGTCCGGCCGGTCGAAGTGACGGTCGCCAAAGAGAACTGGTTGGCCGGCGGCGGGGCGCGGTTGCGCGGTTATCTCAACTCGAATTGGTCGCTGGAGGCGACAGGACCGCTCGCCGAGTGCCTGGCCGAGCCGGGACACGAGCAAGATTTGGTCGCGCAATTTCAAGTCGTCGGCAGCCGCATGCACCTGAACTTTGCGGCGCAGCCTGAGGCGCTGGGCAGTTTTTTCAAGCCCTGCGCTCCGAAGCGGGCGTTTGCCGGCAGCCGCGCCTAGGCGGGCAAAAATCACACGTCGATGGGCGCTTGCCCCACATACATGGCCAGCACTTGGCCTTGCACCTTGATCGCGCGCACGAGAATCCAGATCTGATCGGGGGTGAACTTTTCCGGATCGCTACGGGCGAGTTGTTCGAGTTCTTGCATCATGGCTGCGTGCTGATCGGTGGCCGCTTGCAGCCTCAGCCCGGCCTGCTGCCAAGCCGCCGCAAGCTGCTCGCCATCAGCGAGCGAGTCGAAATCTTCGGCGAAGTTGGCCAGCAGCAGACAGAGCCTGGCCACGTCGCGGGGCGTTGACGCCGGTTGGACCTGTTCGATGCGGGCGGCCAGTTCTTGGCAGTTCATGGTGCGGCCTGTCATTGCATGGCGCATGCGTTTTCTGCGAAGCCCCGGATTGGAATCGGTGACAGCGCCAGGCGGAGATGTGAAATGCCGGGCGTGTGAAGTGAACCCGCCCTTGATCGCGGCGACCGGCGTTCCACGGGCTTTCGTCCGCCCGTCATCGGAACTTTAGGTTAACAATCGATGCTGTCCATCGAATCTTTCGCGCCTTGCCGCGAATCGCCCCTGGGCCGGCGTTCCGCCTTTCACCGCTCGCTGCGGCAGGCGAAATCTCACTGGCCGAAGCCTCGGTAAAGGCGGAAAATCCGCCTCGACCGGCGCGAATCAGCCGGCCACCAAGCCGGTGAGCAAGCCGGCGGCGATAACGGTTTCGACCAGGCCGAGCAATTGCAGCGATCGCGGATCGGCCTCGACGAGAAATTCTTTGAACTGCCGCGGAAACACGGTCAGCGCGAACCCTTCCGCCAAAAACAGCGTCAAGGCAATCATCGTGATCCAATGGGCGGGTTCCATGATCGTCGATTCCAGGCAAGTCCGCGGCAAGCGATCGGCGCGGCAGCGCGTGAGCGCCGTCGCTTGAGCCGATCGAAGCGAAGGATATATTAGCGAAGGATCTATTGGGGCCTGCACGGCGCGCAGCCGGATTTTCGCCGCTCGCGCTTTCCAACACAAGGACTCGGACGCTCCTCGAATGGCCCACCTAGGCGTTAATATCGACCATGTCGCCACGGTCCGACAGGCCCGCCGGACCTACGAACCCGATCCCGTATGGGCGGCGGCGCTGGCGGAGTTGGGCGGCGCCGACGGCATCACGGTCCACCTGCGCGAAGACCGCCGGCACATTCAGGACCGCGATCTGCGAATTCTGAGAGACACGGTGACCGTCAAGCTGAATCTCGAACTGGCCTGTTCGGACGACGTCCTCGACATCGCTTGCCAGACCAAGCCGACCCAGGCGACGCTCGTGCCCGAGAATCGCCAAGAGGTCACTACCGAGGGCGGACTGGACGTGGTCGGCCAGCGGGCCCGCTTGGCGGAGGCCGTCAATCGCCTGAAAGCGGCGGGTATCGTGGTCAGCCTATTTTTGGACGCCGACGAACGGCAGATCGAGGCCGGCCGCGATCTGGGCGCCGACGCCGTCGAACTGCATACCGGGCAATACGCGCTCGCGGCCTTGGGCTCCCCGCAAGCCGCGGAATTGGCAAAGCTCACTCGCGCCGCGGGGCTGATTGTCGAGCGCGGCATGACCTTGCACGCCGGCCACGGGCTGACCTACCGCAACGTCCAGCCGATCGCCCGGATTACCGCGATGAGCGAACTGAACATCGGCCACAGCATCGTCGCCCGGGCATTGATGGTCGGTTTTCAGCAAGCCGTGCGGGAGATGAAGCAGTTGATCGACCCGCCTCTGGGGTCGCAATAGAATTTCCCGGCTAGGGGGCCGCGGAAGCCCGTTGCGAACCGGCGTCTGGCAAGGCGGCCCGCTCGGCCGCGATCAATCGCCAGATTTCTTCATGACCGTCGATCGGCAGCGTCGTCCATATGGGCGTGGTTAGCAGCGAACGCCGAATCGCGGAGTACGGACGCGGATGACCTTGCCGCGCGAGCGCGTGCCCCAGTCGATCGTAACCGCCCAGAAAAGCGTCGAGCAGCGCTGGTTCGCCGGCATCGAAGATCAATGCCGCCTCTTCGAGCAAGGCGATTCGCGCAGCCGCCGGCAAACTTTCGTCCGGCAATGTTTGCTCCAAGAGATCCAACAACACGGCCGACGTCATTTCGCCGCGCGACCCGACCGCCAACAGTTCGACGGCGCAGGCGCAGCGCCAGGCGTCGAGATCGACGTCGGGCGGACAATGATCGAGCACGGTTTGCCTCCACGCGGCGAAAGTCGGCGCCTCCGTCAGTCCCGAGACCTGCGCTCGCACCGACGGGGCCGCCAGGCCGGACAACCCGGTCAGCTTGCGCGCTTCGAGACGCCGCACGCGAAGGCAGCGCGTGCCGCCGCCCGGCAAGGCATACAACCCGGCGGTGGAAAAGCCTCGGGGAAAGCGGCCGCACGGCTCGATCGCTTGCGACCAGTGCCTGCCGTCCGCGCTCGTCCAGCACTTCAGCCAGCCGCTGCCGAGCATCAACCGTAGCCACGGCCGCACCGCGGCATAGGGCGCCGGACCTTGGCTGGGATCGTGCCGTGCGACGGTGCGGCTATCGCCCCGCGCCGCAGAACCAAAGCTTGTTCGCCCCGTGGCTTCGTCTCGGAAGAAGCCGAGCCGATAGACCGGACGACCTGCATCGTCGCCCAAGTAGATGCCGGTGCCGGGCATGGGGTCTTCCAATTCGAACACCAATTCGTGCAAACCCGGATCGGGGATCGCCGTCGCGCTCCACGACAGTTCGGAAGTATCCTCCGCCAGCAACTCGCAGCGGCCTTCGGCCAATGCGTTCCACTGCGACCCGGCCGGTAGTTGCTGCGCCCACGTCAGTTCCTCGGGAATGTTGGTAGGCAGGCTGTTCGTCGTCGACGCCGCGTCGAGCGGCAAAGCGCCGCATGGAGCGATCTCCAGACCGCCAAGCGCGGCTGGCCCTTCGAGCACGACTGCGTCGGGCGGGGCCGAGCATGGCACGACGATCAACGGCACGTCGCCGCGGCTGAGCACGAGTTGACCGTCTTGCAGGCGCAGATCCGCCGCTGCCTCGCCGGAGCCACGATAACGATCGCGATCGACGGCCAGCAGGGCCAAGGTTTGCGGGCGGAGGTCGCTGGCCCGGCGGGTCGAGCGATAGGCCGCCCAAGCCGGGCGCGGCAGTTCGTATCTCGCCAGCGTGATGCCTTGCGTGCCGTTCCAAAGGTGCAAGCGGAACGGCTTCGAATCGGCCAGCGACAGGCGCAATGCGGCGCCTGCGGGCCAAGGTTCGCGCAATCGCGACAAGGCGGCGAGCACCAACGCCGGCCGCTGCGCGGCGCCTTCGGCCAGACGCTCGTGGGCGCCCTCGATCGCCTCAATCTGCCGTTCGATGTGTTCGAACCCTCGCCAAGAAAGTTCTTCGAACCATCCAGGCTGTTCGCCGAGCGGCCGCTCGATTGCACCCGGCGGAAGCGCCGCCAAAAGCTCTTGCGGACCCGCCTCGCTTTGCAAGACCGCTCGCGGGGCTTGTCTGGCGGCGGGGGATTCCTCGTCGCTGGGCGCGGACGGATCGACTTGATCGGAAGGACTGGCGATCTCGGTCGGCCGGGGTTCCCCGGCGGGTTCCGGCAGCGGCTCGTCGACGGCCGGCAACGCCGGGATCTCGACCTCGACCGCGCGGGCGACTTGCTCGACGGGCCGCGCGTCTTCCGCCGCCCGATGCCGCTGCAGCATCACGCCCACCGAAGCGACCGCAATCACCATCGCCGTGGCCGGCCCCCAGCCGAACAATCGCGCGGCGCCGCCGGCCGCCGCGGTCCCCGAGGCGGCCTGAGCGAAGATCCAATCGAGCGACACGCGCGGCGCGCCGAGCACGCCGCCTAGCGCGTGCTCCAGACGCAACTGGCCGGCCAGCGCCGATCGCAACTCGGAGCAATGCGGCAGCCGCCGGCGCATGGCTTCGATCTGCTCGAAGGAAAGCTCTTCGGGCAGCGCTTCATGGACGAGGGCGATCAATTGCTCGTCAGTCATGGTTCGCCCCCCGGCCGCGCCGTTCGAGGCAGTATTTCAGCGCCTGGCGAGCGCGGAACATGAGCAGTTTGGCGGCCCCTTCGCTGCGGGCGAGCTTGGCCCCGATTTCCGACAACCGCAGCTTCGCGCCATAGCGCAGCTTGATCGCCTCTCGCGCCGCGGGGCCGAGCAAGTCGAGGCAGCCCGAGAGTTGCGAAATCAGCTCATTCGGGGCTTCGCACTCGGTCTTGGCGCGCTCCTCGACTTCCAGGCAGAGTTCGGTCCAGGCCACCTCGCGCCGGCGTTTTCGCTTGCGCGCGTACTCGCGCAGCAAGTTGCGGGCGATGCCGATCAACCAAGGCCCAATCAAGTTCGCGGAGTCGAACCGGGCCCGCGCCGAATAACAGCGCAGGAAGACCTCTTGCGTCAGATCTTCGGCATCGGAGAGCTGCAAAAGCCGGGCGCGCAAATACCCAAACACCGCGCCCTGATGGCGCGCGACGATCGCGGCGAACGCCTCCCGATCGCCCTGCTTCGCCGCCTCGATCAAAGCAGTCTCGTCGTTCATGGCGGATGGCTCTGTTCCTATCCTCTCGCAGGCTATAGTAACCGAACCTCCGGGCGAGTGCCAATGAAGCGTGCGGAAATCGGCCCGCTCGGGTATGGTAGGACGGTATCTGGGCTGCACCCCGAATTCCAAGGAGAAACCCATGACACGCTTCCTACGAAAATCGATTGGCCTGCTCGCGCTGGGTCTGTGGTTCGCGGGCGCCGCCGCGATGGCCGCCGACAAGGATGGCAATATCGTGCCGCCGCGCAAGGGGAAGTCGGAAACGATCCAACTCTTCAATGGCGACGATCTGCAGGGTTGGGTCGGCCACAAAAAGCTGTGGTCGGTCCACGACGGCGCAATCGTCGGCAAAAACACCGAGCCGGTGAAGGTCAGCACCTACCTGCTGACCGAGCGCAAGTTCACCGATTTCCGCCTGCTGGCCACCGTCAAGCTGGTGGAATCGGAAATGCACTCGGGGATCGCCTTCTGGGGCCGCCAGGCGCCGGAACACGGCGACGAATATACGTTCGCCGGGCGCCTGGTGATGTTCCCCAGCGGTTGGGGCATGTACGACCTGTTCGGCCGCAACGGCTTGCCCGTCGATAGCGGGCCGGCCAAGAAAGTCGGCAAGCAGCACGATTGGAACGACCTGGAGATTCTCGCTCAAGGCAATCGAATTCGCGTCGCGGTCAATGGAAGCCAAGTCGTCGATTGGGCCGATCCCAAAACCGATGCGATGTACGACGGGCCGATCGGCTTGCAGTTGCATTCGAACTCCGTGCCGCAAGAGATTCACTTCAAGAACCTCGTGCTGACGACCTTCCCGGAAGAAGACAAGTTGACCACGGTCAAAGCGGAAAAATAGGTTTTGGCCAGTTCCTTCGCCCGAGGCGCAATCATTTTCCGGCACACGCGAAACTATGGACGGAGCGCGCATTTTGCGGCGCGGCTTTGCGCGCTGGCATTGGCGCTCGGTTGCGGCGAGCCGCCCTCGTCGCCTCGCGGCCGCGCGTCGCCCCCCGCGGAAGCGTCGGCGGCCCGGTCGGCGGCGAAGTCAACCCGATCGCCGGATCGCTCGGCAAATCAGCTCCCCTTGGCCAAGGCCCTGGCCCTCGCGCAGGACTCGCTCGACGCACTGAACAAGATCAAGGATTACACCTGCGTCTTCGTCAAGCGCGAACGGGTTGGAGGAGAACTTCTGCCTCAAGAACGTCTGAAAATGAAGCTCCGGCACCATCCGTTCAGCGTTTACATGCGTTTTCTCGAACCCGAGTCGTCGGCCGGCCAGGAGGCGATTTATGTCGCAGGCAAGAACGACGGCAAACTCATCGGCCACACGACCGGATTGAAAGGCCGCGTCGTCGGCTCGGTTCAGCTT
>DATNEC010000217.1:0-4057 GCA_035606815.1 Pirellulales bacterium | reverse complement strand
TTTGGAGACCAGGTTTACTTGGACCGCCGGCGCGAGCGGCACGAACAAACATTGCATGACTTGGATCGGCGCTCGATCGACGCGGCGCGACGCTGGCTGGCCGAAAATGAGCTGCCCCAGGACGAGTTCGAGCAGGCGCTGGGGACGGCTGCGGACCGAGGGCGAGCTCGCGCGGGCGCCCGCGGTTCTTACGAGGCGGCCCGGGCGCTGATGATGAAGCGCGGTGCGCCCGAAGCCCGCGTTCCGCCGCGCTTCGCCGGTCTGACGCCGGAGGACATCGGCCGCGAGCGCATCGCCCGCAAGGGGTTGGAGCGTCTGACTTGGGAACTGGAGCGCTACCAACCGCTGGCCTTCTCGGTCTACGCCGGGCCGACGCCGAGCATCAGCGCGGTGACGGCGCCGCGGCGCTTGCCGCGCCAGAGCGAATTGCAAGGTGAACTGGAGCCGAGCTGCATCCTGGCCGGCGGCGATCCGTTTTCTCTGGCGGCGCCCGTTTCGCCCGGCGCGCTGAGCGCCGTCGATGCCGTCCCCGCGATGGAGATTTCCGCCGCCGCATCGGGCCGGCGCCGCGCCTTGGCCGCCTGGATCGTCGATCCGCGGAATCCGTTGACCAGCCGCGTGATCGTCAACCGCGTCTGGCAATGGCACTTCGGCCGGGGGATCGCCGCCAACGCGAACAACTTCGGTTTGACTGGCAAACCGCCAACCCATCCGCAGTTGCTCGACTGGCTGGCGGCGTCACTGATCGAGCAAGACTGGTCGCTGAAAGAATTGCACCGCGCGATCATGACCTCTGCGGCGTACCGCCGCGGTTGCGAACATCCCGACCGCGCCGCGCTGGCCGAGCGCGATCCAGACGGCGCCAGCTATGCCGCGTTCAGTCCGCGGCGACTTACGGCCGAAGAGCTGCGCGACGGCATGTTGCGCGTCTCGGGCGAGCTGAATCCGGCGCTCGGCGGCGTGCCGGTGCGGCCCGAAATCAATCTCGAGGCCGCCCTGCAGCCGCGGCAAGTCATGGGCACGCTGGCCGCCGCATGGACGCCCAGCCCGTCGCCGCAAGACCGTCATCGCCGTTCGATTTACGCCTTGAAGCTGCGCGGGCTGCGCGATCCGTTTTGCGAAGTCTTCAACGAACCGAATCCCGACCTGGCCTGCGAGCGCCGCGAGTCGTCGATCATTGTGCCGCAAGTCTTCAGCTTGTTCAACGGGCAGGCGACTTACGATCGGGCGGTGGCGCTGGCCTCGTTCGCGGTGCAAAACGAGCGCGACGACCAGGCCGCAGTGCAGGAGATTTATCGCCGCGCCTTCGGCCGTCCGGCGACTTCCGCCGAAATGGCCGCCGCAATCGCACACTGGCGACGGATGACGGCGCTGCACGAGAAGCTGGCGATCGGCCGGCGGGATTGGCCGCGCGAGGTGGTCCGCGAAACGGTCGAAGAAAACACGGGGACGAAATTCACGTTCGTCGAGCCGCTCGACGAGTGCGCCGATTTCCGGCCCGACTTGCAGCTTGCCGACGTCGACCTGCGGACCCGCGGCCTGGCCGAATTGTGCCTCGTGATCTTCAACTCCAACGAGTTCGCGTTCGTTTACTGAGCGAGCCTGGCCATGCCGCATTTAACCCGATCTTCGCTCGACCGCCGCGGCGATCTCGCGCCCCGCACGGCGGCGCGTCGCGATTTTCTGTTCGCGTCGGGCGCCTCGCTGGCCGGGGTGGCGCTGGCCGCGCTATTGGCCGACGACGTTCCGGCGATCGCGGCGGAAACGGCCGGCTCGCCGCTGGCGCCCAAGCCGCCGCACCTGCAGGCGAAGGCGAAACGCTGTATCTTCCTCACGATGGAAGGCGGTCCGAGTCATATCGACACGTTCGATCCGAAACCGGCGCTGGCCCGTTTGCACTTGAAGGAATTCGTCCGCGAAGGCCGGATGAAATCGGCCATGGAAAGCGGCAAACGTTATTACGTGCAAAGTCCCTTCGCGTTCCGCAAGGCCGGCCAATCGGGCGCCGATATGGCCGACAACTGGGAGCATCTGGCCCGCTGCGCCGACGAGATCTGCTTCTATCGCGGCTGCCAGGTCGATTCGGTGAACCACCCGACGGCCATGTACCAGATGAATACGGGCAACCGCTTCGGCGGCGATCCGGCGGTCGGCGCCTGGGTCACGTATGGGCTTGGCTCGCTGAACGCCGAGGCGCCCGGCTTCGTCGTGCTGCCCGAGGTGACCTACCCGCGGGGCGGCGCGGCCAACTGGGGCGCCGGGTTTCTGCCCGCCGCGTATCAGGGCACGCCGCTGCGCGCCAAGGGATCGCCGATTCTCGATCTCGCGCCGCCCCCGGGCGTTACGCCCGAGCAGCAGCGCGCGAATCTCGACTTCCTGGCCGAGTTGAACCGCGAACACCAAGCGCGACGCGCCTGGCACGACGAACTCTCGGCACGCATCGACAACTACGAGTTGGCCTTTCGGATGCAGGCGCAGACGCCCGAACTGCTCGATCTCGGCGCCGAGGGCGAAGACGCGCTGGAGGCGTATGGCGTCGGCCGCGAGCCGACCGACGCCTTCGGCCGCAAGTGCCTGATGGCGCGGCGGTTGATCGAACGGGGCGTGCGGTTCGTGCAACTGTATCACGGCTCGTGGGACTCGCACGATTTCATCGAGCGCGCCCACGGCAACCTCGTGCGGCAGGTCGACCGGCCGATCGCCGCGCTGCTGACCGACCTGCGACAGCGCGGACTGCTCGACGAGACGCTCGTGGTCTGGTGCGGCGAATTCGGCCGCACGCCCGACAACGGCGTTCGCGGCGGCACGGCCTACGGCCGCGACCACAACCCCAAGGCCATGACGATCTGGCTCGCCGGCGGCGGCGTCCAAGCCGGCCGTACGGTCGGCGCCACCGACGAGACCGGGGCCGAGGCGGTCGAGTGCGTGCATCACGTCCGCGATCTGCACGTCACGCTGCTGCGACTGCTCGGGCTCGACGACAACAAGCTGACCTATTATCACGGCGGCCGCTTCAAGCAGCTTTCGCAATTCGGCGGGCAGCCCATCAAGGAGTTGATGGCGTTTGGTTCGGGCGGAGGCGCTTGATGGTCCGACCTGGCGCAGAGGAAGAAGCGGCCACCGCGACCTTCCGTCGTTGGTTTCGCCGCATCGGCTGGCCGGCGGCAATGCTGGCGGCATGGTTGATCTTTGAGTTGACCGCCAGCGATGCCTTGACCGCCGTCGCCTTATGCTCGAAGTTCGGCTGGCCGGACTTGGCGACCGCGTTTTGGCTACGACGCAGAGATCCTGTGCGGCGCCGCGGAGCAGTCTGTTTCTGGTATTATCTGGCTTCGGCTTTGTGGAAGACTTCCATTCCCTCGTTTGTCGCGATGGTCGTCCTGCTCTATGCCGTAACGCAGTTTGGCGGCGTTCCACTATCCAAAGAATACTTTCAAACGATGCTCGCGATGCTGTTCATCAGCTTCGGCTGTGCGTCGCTGGCCACGTTCTTCGCATTTGTTCAGGCGCTGTCGAGCGGCACGAAGGTTTGGGTGGAAGGCCGGGTTGGCAGAGCCAGACGCGAAAGCGCGTGGCCGCCAACGCCCTGCTGCCGAGCCAATCGGGCCGGCTTCTCATTGGTCATGTCGTTCGTGGCCATTGGAACCCCCGCGATGCTGATCGTCATCATTGGTTCGCTTGCTCTGGTCTTTCCAAGGCAAATTGGCAGGCAAGGCGAGACGGTTTATGTGGTCTGTTCGACGGCCGTGATTTGTGCAAGCATAGTCTCATTACCCTTTGTAGTCCTGATGGTCGCGGATCGCTTGAACCGCAAGGTCGTGGCATTGACGCCGGAAGAGTGTTGGGGCGGCTAGACTCTTCGATCTAGTTTTAGGTTAGGATGGCGCACGATCATCGTCGCCGAGGCGAAACTCGGCTTTGCAGTTTGCATCATAAGGACTCGCCCGCTTTGAATTCCGCTCCGGTCGTCGTCGAGGCAGATGCGGTGAGCATGTCGTTCGCCGGCGCGGTCCAGGCCCTGGACGACGTCAGCTTCTCGTTCCGGCAAGGCGAGTTC
>DATNEC010000205.1:0-5715 GCA_035606815.1 Pirellulales bacterium | reverse complement strand
CCGTCGAAGCTGGTCAGGGCAATGATCTTCGCCTCGGGAAACTCGCCGCGGATCTGCTTGACCGCCGCAATGCCGTCGAGTTCCGGCATTCGCAGGTCCATCAGCGTCACGTCGGGCCGATGCCGCCGGAACAATTCCACCGCGTCGCGGCCGTCGCCCCCTTCGGCGACGAGTTGAATGTCCGCCTCATTGGCCAAGATCGAAGCGATGCCTTTGCGGACCAACGGATGATCGTCGACGCAGAGCACGCGGATTTGCGGCGCTGGATGGCTCGCGGTCATCTAGGCCCGCTCCACTGCGACGTCGTTTGGGCCGCGGCCGGTGGCCGAAGCGCCGGCGCCCGCGGTCGGCGCCATCGGCAAGGTGACGCAAACCGTCGTGCCTTGCCTCGGCTCGCTCGTCAGGCGGAGCGCGGCGCCGATTTGGGCCGCGCGTTCGCGCATCCCGATCAAACCGTAGTGGCCGAACGCGGCGGCGTCCAAACCACTCGCGTCGAATCCATCGCCGTCGTCCTTGACCGATAGCAGAAGCTCGCGAGGCGTGCAGTTCAGGTCCAACTCGATCGTGCGCGCGGCTGCATGTTTGACCGCATTGGAGATCGCTTCTTGCGCGATCCGCAGCAAGTTGTACTCGGCGTCGGCTGGCAAACCAGGCGGGCCAGGTTCGAGCCGCAGCTTCAGCCGGATGTCGTGGCCTTCGGCGATCTGTCTCGCCGACTGGGCGAGGGCGGCGGCCAGGCCCGATCCTTGGCCGCCGGCGCTGCGCAGCCCCGCCACGCTTCGCCGCGCCTCGCGCAGGCAAGCGCCGGCGTCGCGAATGATCTCGGTCAGCGTGGATTGTTGCTCCGAGGGCGCCAGCCGCGCGGCCAGGGCCTGCATTTCCATCGTGACTCCGGAAAAGCCTTGGATCAGCGTGTCGTGCAATTCCCGCGCGATCCGTCCGCGCTCGGCCAACACGGCGCGCCATTCGACTTGGATGCGGCGCATTCTGATTCGATAGGCGCCCCAGGCCGCCAGACCGAGCAGGAAGACCAATAGCGGCAGAAACCCGCGAGTCTGATAGAAATGAGGTTCGAGCGCGAACGCAAGCGGGTTGGGCGCCTCGCTCCATGCGCCCGCCGCGGTCCGCGCCGCGGCGCGAAAGCGGTAGTCGCCCGGCGGCAGGTTCGTGTAGAACGCCTCGCGCCGCGAACCGGCTTCGACCCAGTCCTTGTCGAAGCCCTCCAACCGGTAGCGGAACTCGATCCTCGTCGGCGAGGCGAAGCTCAACGCCGTATAGCGGAAATCGAGATTCGTCCGTCCCGGCGGCAGCTTGCCGATTTCGGCCGGCCGCTGTCGCTGGCCGTTGACCTTGACCTCTTCGACGACCACCGGCGGCGGCGGCAGTGCCCGCTCCAGGCGCCGCGGGTCGATCACGATCAGGCCGCGGACCGTGGAAAACCAAATGCGGCCGTCCTGCATTTTCCAAATCCCCGGCTGGACCCCTTCCTGGCACTCGATCGTCCGCAAGGCGTCGGTCGGGCTGAACGGCGTGCTGGTCACGCCGCGCGGGTCGCCGGCGGCGAACTTTCGCAGCTCGCCGCGGCTGACGAAGAAAATGCCCTTGCTGCAAGCCATCCACAGCCGGTCGTCGCCATCGGCGACGATGCCGAAGATTTCATCGTCGTAAAGTCCGTCCTTGACCGCGAAGCGATGCGTCTTCTCGCCGTCGACCAGATACAGACCGCTTCCGCGCGAGCCGATCCAGAGCAAGCCGTCCTCGTCTTGGTACAGGGCCGCGGCATTCTGCAAGCCGCCGCCCGCGCCGTCGAGCGCGTGGAACTGGCCGTCCCGCACGCGAAACACGCCGGCGCCTTCGATCGCCGCCAGCAGCGACCCTCCGCGGCCCTCGGCCAACGCCAGCACGGGCCCCAAGAGTTCCGCATCAGCGGCGCCCGACGCCGCGAAACGTCCGTCGCGAAACTCAGCTAGGCCGGCGGAGGTTCCCGCCCACAGAATTCCCCGGCGATCGCGGCAAAGGCTGTGAATGACATTCGAGGGCAAGCCCTGTTCGACGGTCAACGTCTCGGCGACGCGCCCGGCGCGCAGTCGAGACAGCCCTCGGTCCGTGCCGATCCAGACGTCCCCCTCGTCGCCGTCGGCAAGCGACAAGACCCGATTGCCGCCGAGGCCCTTGGCGCTCGTCGCCGCGATGGAGAATTGCCGGCCGTCGAAGCGGGCCAGCCCGGCGTCGAGCGTGCCGACCCAGAGCGTGCCCGCGCGGTCTTGAAACACCGGCCCGGTGTTGTTGCTGGGCAGTCCTTCGCTGGCCGTGAACGGGATCGTCCGCCGGTCGACGAACTGGTTCAAGCCGTGCTTGGTGCCGGCCCACAGGCTGCCTTCGTGGTCCTCGCAAAGCGTGTAGACCGTGCTTTGCGATAGCCCATCCTGGGCGCGGAAACTCTCGATTTCTCCGTTCAGCACTCGGCTGAAACCATCTTTCGTGCCAACCCACAAACCGCCGTCGCGGCCTTCGGCCAGGCAATTCACCCAGTCGTCCGCCAAGCCGTCGGCCCGCGTGAAGCATCGCTCCTGGCCATCCTTGAGCCGCACCAGTCCGGCGGTCGTGCCGATCCAAAGGGCGCCATCGGCCGAGGCCAGCAGAGCGCCGACCGCAGCCGATGCGTCGACCGAATCGAGCGCTTGCCAGCGGAGTTCGGCGCCATTGAAAGCCGCGAGCCGATTTCCCTCGCCGCCGATCCAGATCGTGCCGTCGGAAGCCTCGCAGATGGCCCGCACGTCATTGCTCAGGATCTCGCTCGCCAACGAGACCGCGCTGAATCGGCCTTGAGCGAATTTGGCCAGACCGCCCTCGGCGCCGATCCAGAGATTGCCGCGCCGATCGAGAGCCAGGCAGCGGACGTTATCGGAGGGCAAACCATCGGCCTGCCGGTACTGCGTGATTTCGCTGTCGGCCAGCCGCAGCAATCCGGCGCCGTCGGTCGCGATCCAGAGGTCGTGCTCCGCGTCTTCGCAGAGCGCCTGCACCCAGAGATTTTCGTTTCGGGCCTCTTTGCTTCCGCGAACGCCGCTGAACCGAACCCCATCGAAGCGGAACAAGCCGGTCTGCGTTCCCAGCCACAGGTAGCCGTCGGCGGTTTGGCGAATCGCGAAGATCGTGGCCTGCGGCAGGCCTTGCTGGACTTGCCATTTTCTCAGCAGGCATTGCGTCAGCGTGCGGCTGGGATCGAGCGCGTCGGCGCGGCCGGCGAACAGGGCGAGGGCGAGGGCGGCGCAAACGCCCAGCGCGGAACTCAGAGTGCGAAGCGGCGTGGCCGACATGGGCTCCTTTCTTCTCATGGACGCGGCGCCCTTTTCAATCATATCGCATCGTCCGGCCATGCTCTGCATCCAAACCCCTCTATGCCGAACGGCATATAAAGCTCTCTGCCACGGTGCAGTGGCCATAATCGCTGGTACAATGCATAATTCCTTGTGGATGGGTCTCGGGCAATATCGAGTCGCCTCGGCCCGCTCGCCGCCAATCGTTCCCGCCTGGCCTCGTAGGACCGCGAAACGCTCAGTTCTTTGAGAAGCTCGCATGTCGATTTCGAAAATGACGGATGAATCCGCCCGCGCCGCCCTCGACGAACATACAAAGTTGACGCCGCCGGCGCCCGAGGCGCTGCCGAAGCCGGCCCCGCGCGCGGCAAAAGCCCTGCCGCGTCTCGCCGCGCCGGCGCCGACGCGAAGCTGGTGGCCGACGTTGCTAACGCTGTGCGTCGCCGGCGCGGCGGTCTACTTCGCCTGGCCCTGGTTGCCGTGGCTTATTGCGCTGACTTCTCCCGGCGGCAAGGCAGGGCCCGCGGTCGCCAAACCGGCGCGAACCGTGCCGGTCGTGACGGCCGCCGTGCGCCAGGCCGACATGGATCTGTATCTCAACGGCTTGGGGACGGTGACGGCCTTCAATACGGTCACAATCCGCAGCCGCGTCGAAGGCGAATTGGTCCGCGTGGCGTTCACCGAAGGGCAGATGGTCGAAAAGGGGGACTTGCTGGCCGAGATCGACCCGCGTCCGTTCGAGGTGCAACTGGCCCATGCGCAGGGACAATTGACCAAAGACCAGGCGGCGTTCAAGGCGGCCAAACTTACGCTGGGCCGCTACAACGACTTGCTCACGACCCGTTCGGTGACGCCGCAGCAGATCGACGAGCAAATCGCGTTGGTGGACCAGAGCGAAGGTGCCATCCAAGCCGACAACGCCCAAATCGACAACGCCAAGCTGCAACTGACCTATTGCAAGATCATCGCTCCGGTGAGCGGCCGGATCGGCCTGCGATTGGTCGATCCGGGCAACATCGTCCGCGCCAACGACCCGAGCGGAATGGCCGTCGTCACCCAGTTGCAGCCGATCGCCTTGGTGTTCACGATTCCCCAAGATGAGATTTCGCGCGTGCAGGAAAAGCTCGGCGAAGGCCGGACGCTCGCGGTCGACGCTTACGACCGCGATTTCAAACGCAAGCTTGCGGCCGGCAAGCTGCTGGCGATCGACAACCAGGTCGATTCAATGACCGGCACGGTGCGGCTCAAGGCCGTCTTCGAGAACGAAGACAACATGCTGTTTCCCAATCAATTCGTCAACGCGCGGCTGCTGGTCGACGTGAAGCGCGACGCCACGATCGCGCCCGCCGCGGCCGTGCAGCGCGGCCCCGACTCGACGTTCGTCTACGTCGTCCAATCCGACGAGACGGTCGAACTGCGCAAAGTGGCGACCGGCCCCGTGGAAGGCGATCAGGTTTCGATCGAAAGCGGGCTTTCGGCCGGCGAGGTCGTGGTCACCGACGGCGTCGATAAATTGCAGCCGGGGGCGAAGGTCGTGCTGCGCGAGCGAAATTCTCCCAGCGGCGAGACGGCATTGAACGACGCGGCCCGCGGCCCCGACGGCGGCCGCCAGGCCGAGCCGCAAGCCGAAGCGAAGCCGCGGCGATGAGTCCCTCCCGGCCTTTCATCCTGCGGCCGGTCGCGACCGTGCTGTTGATGGTCGCCATTCTGCTGGCCGGGATCGTGGCCTATCGGCAACTGCCGGTTTCGGCGCTGCCCCAGGTCGATTACCCGACGATCCAAGTGCTCACGTTCTATCCGGGCGCCAGTCCCGAAGTCATGGGGTCGTCGGTCACGGCGCCGCTCGAGCGTCAATTCGGGCAGGTGCCGGGCCTGACGCAGATGACTTCGAGCAGTTCCGACGGCTGCTCGGTGATTACGCTGCGGTTTGCGTTGGAACTCGACATCGACGTGGCCGAGCAGCAGGTTCAGGCGGCGATCAACGCGGCGTCGACGTTCCTGCCGCGCGATCTGCCCAACCCGCCGATTTATAGCAAGACGAACCCGGCCGACTCGCCGATTCTGACGCTCGCCTTGTCGTCGGAAACGCTGCCGCTTTCCAAAGTGCAGGATCTGGCCGATACGCGGCTGGCGCAAAAGATCTCTCAGCTTTCGGGCGTCGGCATGGTCAGCCTCAGCGGCGGCCAAAAGCCGGCAATCCGGATTCAGGCCAACCCGACGGCGCTCTCGGCCCTGGGGCTGAACCTGGAAGACCTGCGGACCGCCCTCACGCAGGCCAGCGTCAACCAGGCCAAGGGGAGCTTCGACGGCCGCCTGCAGGCGTACCAGATCGGGGCGAACGACCAGCTCCTCTCGAGCGACCAGTACCGGCCCCTCATCGTCGCGTATCGCAATG
>DATNEC010000199.1:0-12530 GCA_035606815.1 Pirellulales bacterium | reverse complement strand
GCCAAGCATCGCCGGGCAGGACAGAAGAAACTGCGATAGCCCAGGACTCTCGGACGGCGGCGGAGCGTTCGCTTTAAGCCGCTAAGACCGTGGCATGATCGGTTTCAAACTGGTCTGGACTTTGAATCCGAGCGGCTGGGTGAGGCCTCACGGTCGTTTCACGGAGCTATATTTTTTACCGAAAACACTCTTACCGCATCATCCTAAATTACCCAGAATGCGCGACGGAACTGCCGTTCCCCCCAAGAAAGCGGCGCCCTTGGATAGAACCGGTTGAGTTGGACAGCGTTGCGCGACAATAGGGGTTTATTTAATATTCCCCCGATATCGTTCGACCATCGCGCTTGCCGCCGAGGGCTTGGTAGACCGCAATGTGGTCGATCGTCTCGCGGATAAATCTTGCGCTGCCGTCGCCTAGCAGGAATTGCGAGCCGCCGGGGTGCGCGGACTTGAAGCCGACTTCCGTCGTCCAGTTGCAGGAGCGATGACACGGGTCGGGAGAATTATCGTCGCACGTATCGAAATTGATCGGAATCAGCGTGGTGCAGTAGCCGTTGCCGTCGTTCGTGTACGCCCAGCCGTTGCGCGCGTGTTCGGAGCAGCGCGGGCGGACCTCTCCAAAAAAAATCGTATTGGACAAGCCGTCCGTCACCTCCTGCAGTCGAGTCGAAACCGCCACTCGCGTGAAGGGACCGGCGTAATCCAGCGGATCGTCAAGCGGCGCCATCGAAAGCGATTGCCAGGGATTGGGGCAAGGGCAAGCCGCGTTGCTGTAGACGTCGGTGGGCCCGCGCGAGGCGGAATAGTTGTGGGCCACTCGACCAAAATATGTCTCGGCGCTGTCGTCGCTGGGGCAGCGATAGACGGGGACCGGCGCCGCGGCGAGCATGTTCGTCGTGCCCGGCATTAAGGCGCCGTCGGTGCTGGGCGCCGTAAAGTCGAAGAGTTGGTAAAGCTGCGCCTGTTCGACGTACGGCAGCAGTTGAACGAGGATCGGCCCGTGATAGACGCCCAGCGACGGCTCCCAAAAGGCGCCCGGCGGCAGTTGTTTGAAAGTGCTTTCATAGTTGGCGATCGCCAGCCCGATCTGCTTGAGATTGTTGTTGCATTGCGCGCGCCGCGCGGCCTCGCGCGCCGCCTGCACGGCCGGCAACAGCAATGCCGTCAGCACGCCGATGATGGCGATGACCACCAGCAGTTCGACCAAGGTGAAGCCTGAAGGCGGTTTTCTTGCCATCGTTTGCTCCTCGCTCTATTTAGGCTGCCAGATCTCTCGAAGCGTGGAAAATCCGATCTCGTCCGACCATTAATTGATTCGTTACGTTTCCGCCAGCGCCGCGCCGTGCCGCCTCGAGTTCGCGCCGTTGCGATAAAAACGGCGAAACGCCGAGTCGCGCGACAGCAATTCATCGCGGCCTCCTTGCTCGACGATTCGACCTTCGTCGAGCACCACGACGACGTCCGCCCGCTCGAGCGTGGACAACCGATGCGCGATAATCACCGTGGTCCGGCCGCGCATGAGCAGTTCCAACGATTCGAGCAGGGCCGCCTCGGTTTTCGCGTCGAGGGCCGAAGTCGGTTCGTCCAGGATCAAGATCGGGGCGTCTTTCAGAAAGGCCCGGGCGATCGCCAGCCGCTGCCTCTGCCCGCCAGACAAGTTAACGCCGCGCTCGCCCAACGGCGTATCGTAACCGTCCGGCAGGGCGCGAATGAATTCTTCGGCCTGCGCCTGCCGGGCTGCGCGCTCGATCTCCTCGCGGGACGCGTCGGGCCGCCCCACCGCGATGTTCTCGGCGACCGTGGTCGAAAACAGCACGGCGTCCTGCAATACAATGCTGACTTGGCGGCGTAACCAGGCCAGCTTCAGATCGCGGAAATCGCGGCCGTCGAGCAATATCTTGCCCGATTCCGGATCGAAAAATCGTAGCAGCAAGGCCGCGAGCGTCGACTTGCCGGCGCCGGTGCGCCCCACCAGTCCGACGACCTGCCCCGGCTCGATCGTCAGGTCGATTCCCCGCAGGACCGCACGGCCCGGCGAATAGCCGAAATCGACCTCGCAAAGTTCCAGCCGCCCGCGGACCTCGGCCGGCTGAACGGCGCCTGGCCGATCGGCGACGTCGACCGGCGCGTCGAGAAGTTCGAAGACTCGCTTCAATTGGGCTTTCGCCAGGTGATAGACGTTCGTCCCCTGGCTGAGCGAGTTCAGCGGCTGGTAGACCATTCCCAGATACGCCAGAAACACCAGAATATCGCCCACGGAAAGCCGGTCGGCCAAGACCGCCTGCGAGCCCAGCCAGACCACGATCGCCGTGCCGGCGGCCATCGTCAGTCCCACGCTGGCGGAAAACAGCAATTGCACCGCGGTCAACCGCTGATTCGTCATTCGGCTGCCGTCGCCCAACTCGTGGAAGGCGGCGGCGACGACCGGCTCTTGCGTGAATGCCTGGACGATGCGTATCGACGACAGCGACTCCTGCGTCGCCGAAACCAACCGGCTCTCCTGCTCATGGTAACGCTGCGAATGCCTTTCGATGCTCTGGCCGAAGCGATGAATCAGGCGCCAGAAGACGGGCATGACCGCGATCGCCGCCAAGGTCAACCAGACATCCAGCCGCAGCATGATCAGCACGATGCCCGTCAACGTCACGATGGCCGTGCCCATGGGAACCAACGCATTGGTCACCAGCGACTGCGCAGCGTGCGAGTCGTAGGCGATCCGGTACAGCGAATCGCCTACTTTCGAACGGTCGTGATAGGCCAATGACAAACGATGCACGTGATCGCTGACGCCACAGCGCAGTTGATGAACGAGGCTCCATCCGGCCCGCACCAGCAGGAACTGGCTGGCGGTCGCCGCCAGCCGGTGGAGAACGGCGAGCAGGAGAATCGCCAAGCATACGCCCAGCGCTTCGCCCGACGCATCGTGGCGAGCGAACGCCGGCCAAATCCGCGCCAGCCAATCCGGCGCGGGGCGATTGCCGAACACGTAATCGACCAGCCCCTTGATCGGCCACGGTTGCAGCAGTTCGAAGGCGGACGCCATCAGCAAGAGCAGCGCGCCGCAGGCGGCGTCGCGACCGGCCAGGCGTCGATAGGCGAGCAGTCGCCGAATCATGAACGGGCCTCCTCGACGCGAGTCATGCCCAGCGGCTTTCCGCATTCTTCCGCCAACTGCGACACGGCCTCGACCATCGCCCGCTTCGCCGACAACAAGTATCGCAAGACAATCGCCAAGGGCAAGGCGAGCGGCAGCAGGTAGGGGGCGAAGGCCAACCCGACCAACGATGCGCCCACGGCGCCCGCCAGCGGCCACACGAACGGCTTGGCGCGGGCCGTAACGCGATAGAGTACGTAATGCGCGCCGAGTTCGAGTATCTCTTCGTACACCGAGCAGAGTTGCAGCCGATACGGCCCTGGTCCCGAGATGTCCAGATCGGCCCGGCCCCATTCGCTGCTAGGCTCGCAAACCCAGCCGCAGTCCCGCAAGTGGACGTTCAGCGCTTCGAGCCACTGTTCGCGCTGCGCCAGATTGCCGTAGATTCGCCCTTCCGCTGAGAATCCGAACTCGGTTCGCCGTGCGCTCCGCCATCCGCGAATTCGCCCTTGGGCGCGCGCCCAAGGTTGAATGACGTGCAGCCAGGCGACCAACAATCGGCCGCCCCATAATCGCCGCCCCTTCCAACCCTTGGCCTGGCCGGCGTGCAGCGCGGGAATGGCGGCGGCGGCCAGCGCGGCCCCCGCCATCGCGACGCCGCAAATCAGCAGCGCGAGGGCGATCGCTGCCGAACTCGCAAACGCCAGCAGCGAAGAGGCGAACACGGCGGCGGCGAGAAGCTGCCACTCGGCCATCGTGAAAACCTGAAACCACCAGGTAAGAAACGGCTGATAGACCGACTGAAACTGCGCACCGCAGAATCGCCCTTGGTAGATGCGAGGCCGGAACAGCGCGGGCAGGCCTTCGCGCCGCAAACTCGTGTGAACGCCGTCATAAATGCTGCCCGCCCAGACGGCGTCGCCATACACGTTGAATCGCCCAGGGTATCGCTGCTTGAGATGCGCCTCGGCGTAACCATAGCCCGCTTGCTGCCGCCAATAACCTTTGATCGTCGGCCGGCGATGGTGCCAGACGATCGCGCTGGGGCTGAACGCAATCGTTTCGCCGTGGACCAGCAACTTCCAACAAACGTCCACGTCATCCCCCGCGGCGCGGTGCGTCGGGTCGAACGCGCCAACGGCCGCCAGACGGTCCTTGCGGTACGCCATGTTGCAGCCCGGCACGTGTTCGGCGCGTTCGTCGTCCAGTAGGACGTGCGTGGGATTGCCAGGGGCGTGGTCGACGCATTGGGCGACGAAGCCATCCTGCGGCGGAGAATGGTTGGGACCGCCGACGGCCGCCGCGCGCTGCTGCTCCAGCTTGGTCACCAGGTAATACAGCCAATCCGGATCGGCATAGGCGTCGCTGTCGATGAAGGCCACGATTTCGCCCGAAGCCGCCTCGATGCCCAAGTTTCGCGCCCGGCTTAGCCCGCCGTTCTCCACTCGCAAGCAGCGGCACGCGTGGCGCCGGACGATTTCGGGCGTGTCGTCTGTCGAACCGTCGTCGATGACGATCACCTCGCAATCGGGATAATTCAACCGTCCCAAGGACGACAGGCATTCATCGAGCGTGCCGCCCCCGTTGTAGCTGCACACGACGACGGAAACTCGCGGCCAGCGGCGAGCGCGCAGTTCGTAGTGCGTCGATTGATAAGTCTCTTGCACCGCCTGCAGGGCGGGTTTCTGGCGCCGGTCGGCATCCGTAAGGCCGAACGCCCAGCCGTCGATGCGCTCGTCGAAGATCGTCCATTCGTCGGTCCAACTATAGACGGCGGCGCCGCACAAGCCCTGCTCGAAGGCGGCTTGCAATTGCCAGCGCAGGAACTCGGCCTGTTTTTGCGCGCCGTGGCGCTTGCCGTCCAATCCCAATTCGGCCAAAAACAGCGGCCGATCGCCGGCCAGCGTCTGAAGCCTCGCCAAGTACCGGCGAAAGTCGCCCTCGCGCTCCAAATAGACGTTGTAGGAAACCACGTCGAGGAAAGAGAGGTTCAAATGCTCGGTCGGGGGGTGATTGGCATAGGTGACCAGCGCCGTCGGCGACTCCTCCTTGACGATCTCGTAAAGCGTCCGCAAGAAGCTTTCGATGCGCGCGCGTCCGTACCAGCGCACCATGAGCGGGGGAATTTCATTGCCGATGCTGTACATCAGCATCGCAGGGTGGCCTGCCAAGCGGCGAGCATGCTCGCGAGTCCAAGAGAACAACTTGCCAACTTCGGGCTCGTCAATCTGGCAATACCGGGGTCCCCAGCAAATGTCCGGGATTAGGTGCAACCCGGCATCCGCCGCCGCATCGGCGATGCGGTCGGAAGGCGGGGCGTAAAGCCGCACCGTGTTGATGCCGGCCTCGCGCATCTGTGCGAAATCGTCGCGCAGCTGCGCAAACGGCGGAAACGGCTCGCCTTCATCATTGGCGGCAAAGCTGCCGTAAGTGACTCCCTTCGCCCAAAAACGCCGGCCATTGACGCGGAGAAACTTGGCTTCGATTTTCGGCGGCTCCGCCGACGAACTTGAAATCAGTTGCACTTGCGCGGCCGGCTTTGTCCGGGGAGATTCGCGCCGACGAAACAGGATGGTTGCCATAAGTACCACGAACGGATCCCGGGTTCGCGCCCCGCAGGAAAGGAGCAACCGCGCCGGCGAGGCGCAGAAACCCGTGCAACCCGCATCTTCGCCTGCTCACGGGCGAATCAATGATCGCCCGCACGGCAATGACGGCGGCGGGAAGGGGCGCGCATCGTCCCGGCTTGTTCGCTCTCCCTAAGAAATACGACGGGGACTTTCCTTGCACGAAGTCTTTCAACGACCGTCGGCAAGTGGGGCGGGCGCAAAACCATCCATTGGCTTGCTGCCATTCCGCTGTTTGCCATAGGCGATCGGCGACGAAACGCGGCTTGAAAAGCCCTGGAAAAAAATCCGGCGTTCCCTCAGTTTCCTATTGAGACTGCACCGCGCCCCCAACGGTAATTCTCCGATCCGCCTGACACTTGGCCATCCTTGGCGAAGATGAACCATACTGGGATGAGATTCCGTTGTCAATAAGCCGGAATCCGCTTAACGCTCGTTTTACCCCTCGCCAAAAGCGACGATTTTCGTATTCAGTCTCCGAATGGCTAGAACCCGAAGTCACCGCGGCGATATGACTTGGCGAAGTCTTGCCCGCTGCACGGCGAGCGGAAGCTGATCGGCTACGACGTCGCCGTAAATGGTGGCCGCTTGCCGGCCAGCAAGCCGTCATGAACAAGGGAATCACCGCCTAGTAAGGGCTGTGGGGATCTTGCCGCGGCCCGAAGACGTTGAAGTATCGCAGCGCCAACGGTCTCCAAGCCATAGGTCGCCGTTAAGGCTTGCCGGTACAATTCGGCCGCCGGTCTGACGGCGCCTCGACGCTGCGCGGCGCCAAGGCCAAAGCGGCTTCGTAGCCCTTCTCAACACGAGTAATACTTGCATCGGCTGCCAACGCTTCACGAAAAGAAGCCCTGATTCTTGCCGCCCTTTTTTCGCCCTCCAGTTCGCTTGACCATGTTCCTTCGCTCCGATTTAATAGCCACGCCGAGCCGACTTGGCTCAGCCTTCTATTCATGGGCGTCACATGCCCATAAACAACGTGGCGAAGGATTCCGTCAGAAAACGAAAACTGACCTTGAGAGGTTGCAAGTTCCTAACCCTAACGCTTACGATGAGTTAGAAAATCCGTCCCCGTAGCTCAATTGGATAGAGCGTCGGCCTCCGGAGCCGAAGGTTACAGGTTCGAGCCCTGTCGGGGATAATTTCGCCGCCTTCGCGGTCGGTGCAAAGCGATGCAGACTGACCGCGGTCAGTGCCAAACGCCCTAGGGCTTGCCAATGCAATATAAATGCGTGTCGGAGCGCAACAGCAGTCGACCGTCGCTCACGGCGGGACTAGCGTTGAAGATGCTCGGATCGCCGGCGATCACGTTGTGGGCCAGCAGTTCGTACTCGGGCTTCGCCGCCAACACATAGACGCCTTTATCGCGCGAAACATAATAAATCTTGCCGTCGGCCGCGACTGGCGAAGCGTAAATGCGGTCGGGTCGCGGCTCGATCCGCTCTTCGTAGACCGCTTCTCCGGTTTCGGCATCGACGCAATATGCCACGCCCTTGCTCTCGCTGACCCAAAACAGATATCCGTCGTGATAAACGGGCGAAGAGACGTTGGAACCCTTGGGCGTCTTCCACAGAATCTTATCACTCACGTCTCCCTCGCCGCCGGCCGGCACTGCGATTCCCGGTTTCCCGCGGCCGCCGATGGCATACACGATGCCGTCATGGGCGATGACGCTGGGGCAAACGTAGTCTTCGATGCCCGAGCAGTGCCAGCGCTCTTTACCGGTGGCCGGGTTGAAGCCTAGCAGCCGCCCTTTGACGCTGACCACCAGATCGGCGCCGCCCGAGGGCAATTCGACGACGAGCGGCGTGTTCCAGGCCGCGACCATGCCGGGCGTGCGCCAGACTTCTTTGCCGCTGCTTTTGTCCAGCGCCACGAGCGAACCCGATTCGACGCTGGCATTGACGATTACCAGGCTCTTGTATAGCACCGGCGAGGTCGCCGAGCCCCAGTTATGGATTTTCTCGCCCACGCTGGTATGCCACAGCGGTTGGCCGGCAAGATCGAATGCGAACACCCCCGACTTGCCGAAGAACCCGTACAGACGCTCGCCATCGGTCGCCAAGGTGCTGGACGCGTAACCGTGCAAGGCTTGGAATCCTTGATAATTCTGTTCGGGCAACAAGGTCTCGATTTCGCGAGTCCAGACGATCTTGCCGCTCTTGCGGTCTAGCGCGATCACCTGCCGCTGCAAGTCGCCCATGTCGCCCGGCTGCTCGGCGTCGAGGCCATAGCCTGTGTAGCAGGTCAAGTAGATTCGATCGCCGAGCGTGATCGGGCTCGACGTGCCGTGCCCCGGCAACGCCGCCTTCCAAATGATGTTGCTCTCGTCGCTCCACGTTTCTGGCAAGCCGGTATCGCCACTCTCGCCGACGCCGCCCGGACCGCGAAACTGGGGCCAATCGGCGCCCAAAGCCGTGCAAGCCAGCAAAGCGATAACCAGACTCGAACGCAAATCGGCAATCGACATCGGAGGTTCTCCAGAGTTTGCGGCGCCGGCGGCGTCCGAGAGGGCGGTAAGGTCGCGGCTATGTTAGCCGCCGCGGGGGCAAGTTGTCCAGAAAAGCCAAATCGTCTGGAAAACGCACCGCTCTGCCTTGCGCTTGCCCCACTTCCGACAAAGGGCTACGTTTAACGGTAGCGATTCACCGAAAAGTTGCGTAGATCCAAGCAGGAAATTGGCTGATGCCGTCCACCCCGCCCCAAGTTGATGAACACGGTTTTCCGATCCCCCCGACGTTCGACGACCCCAACGGCGCCGGCAAACGCCGCGGCTCGCCGTGCAAGCTGGTTCTCTGGGGGCTGTTTCTGGTGTTCGTGGCCTTGCTGGCGGGCGGCGTGGCGGAATCGGGCGGTTGGAAAGAGGCCAAGGACTGGATGGCCGGGGTGTTGGTCAACCGGGCCCGAGAGAAGGTGGCGCTTGGCGATCTGCCCGGCGCCTTGACCGATCTCCAGCGGGCCTCGGCCTGGTCGCCCGACAACCCGAATATTTTCAAGCTGCGGGCCGACATCAAACAAGAATTGAACGACTTTGCCGGCAGTCTCGAAGATTACGATCGAGTCATCAAGCTCAACGGCCGACACGCCGCCGCCTACAATGGTCGCAGCCGCGTTTATCAACGGCTCAACCGCCACCGCGAAGCCATCGACGACTTGACCCAGGTCGTCAAGCTCAGTTCCGAACGAGATCCGATGTCGCGCAACAACCGAGCTTATGCTCGCGCCATCGGCGGCCTGGAGTTGGAGGAGGGATTCCAAGACATCGAAGCGGCTCTGGCCTTGTCCGCTGATTTGCGGGGCGAGGCGAACGACGCCGAGCATGCATTGGCGGCACTACTCGATACCCGAGGTTACTTGCACTTCTTGCTGGGACGGCCCGAGCCGGCGTTGGCCGATTTGGACCAGGCCGTCAAGAACGCGAAAAAAGAACACGAGTCGAGTCTCGACATCATCGAGAAGCGCTATGGCGCCAAGGCCAGGCGCTATTATCAAACGGAGTTCAATAAAGAGTTGGCGGTGATATACCATCATCGCGGGCAGATCCACGAGGCGTTGGGCCATTCTCCCGAAGCCCAAGACGATTTGAAACGCGGCGATGAATTAGGCTACAACCCCGCCGAAGGGGTCTATTGATCTTGCGTTGAAGCGCGAGGCCCGCTAACAATCGCTCGAACGGGCACTTGCCGGCCCATCCAAGGAAGGAAACGTGCGGCTTTGAGCGGAGATCTCGGCGACTCGTTGGCCGTGGGCGAGTTTCGCTGGCAGGCGGCGGCCGATTGGCAAGAGCTGCTGCTGGGTCCGCAGGGCCTGCGCTTGGAGGAGTGGCTTGCCCGAGGCGACGCCAAGATCGTCAAGCACGGGCCGAGCCGCACCGTCTATCGAGTGGATTTGGCGGAGCGGGCGTTCTTCGTCAAACAGTATCGCTGCCCCGCGATCTTCGACGCCGCGCGGCATCTGGTCCGGGCCAGCGCGTCGCGGCGAGAATATCGCCATGCGGTCGAAGTCTCCCGCCGCCGCGTGCCGACCGCGATCCCCGTGGCCGTGGGCGAAAGGCTCCGTCACGGAATCGTGGGCGAGAATATCTTGGTGACCGAGGCGATTCCGGGCGCCTGCTCGCTCGAAGAATATGTCGCCGGGCGACTGCCTAAGCTGGCCGCGGCCGAGCGCGCGGTCGTGCGGCGCAAACTGATCGAAAGCCTGGCTCGCTTGTGCGCGGCGGTCCATCGGGCCGGCATCTTTCACAACGACCTGCACGCCGGCAACGTGCTCGTTCAGCCCGAAACTTGCCGCGGCGGCGACGACGCGCCTTTGCCCGAGTTGCACCTGATCGATTTGGCCGGGGCGCGGCTGTCGCGCGCTTTGGGATGGCGGCGCTCGCGCGCCAGCCTGGTGATGCTCGGCGCCTCCTGGGCGCATCGCGCTTCGCGCAGCGATGCCTGGCGATTTTGGCGGGCATATCTCCGTCAACGTCCCGAGATGCGCTTGTCGGACGCGCGCCGCGCGGCGTTGGAACTCGTGCAGCGCATCGCGAAGCGGCGGCGCCGCGTGGCGCGCGGCCGCGATCGACGCAGCTTGCGCACCAATCGCGACTTCTATCGGATCGCGCGGCGGAACTCGTCGGGCCATGCCGTCGCGGATTTTCCGCGCGATGAGTTCGAGCGATTGCTGGCCGATCCGGACCGCCCGTTGCAGGCCGGCGCCCATCGCCCGCTGAAGCTCGCCCATCGGAGCGTCGTCGTGCAAACCGAATTGCCGCTCGGGCAAGGCGGAGTTCGCGTCGCGTATAAGCGCGTGAGAGCCAAGAATTGGTGGAAGGCGCTGGCCTTCTTTCTAGGCCGCAGTCCGGCGATGGAGGCCTGGTATCTCGGCCATGCCTTGCTGCTGCGGGGCATCGCCACGGCCCGGCCGCTGGCGCTCTGCGAGAGCCGGAAGCGCGGCTTGCGGGGCGACAGTTATCTCGCCACGCAGTGGATCGACGGGGCGATCAACCTGCACTTGTACGGCTGGAAGCTGGCGCGTTCGACGGCGGCGGAACGCCGGCGGCGCACGCGCCAAGCCGCGGTCGCGTTGGGCCGATTGATCGGCCGCATGCATGCCTGGCACATTTCGCATCCCGATCTGAAAGGCTGCAATCTGCTCATCGCCGAGCGGGCCGGAGGCCTCGAAGCCTTTTTGATCGATCTCGACGGCGTGCGGCTCGTCCGGCGGCTGTGGCCGGGCGCCCGAGCCAGAAACCTAGGCCGCTTGGCGACCAGCCTGGAGGCCCACCCGTGGGTCACGCGGACCGACCGCTTGCGATTTCTGCGGGCCTACCTGCGAGAAGCCGCCCCCTCTCGAACCAGCGATTGGAAGGGCCTGTGGCGCGCCGCGGGCGCCGCCAGCCGCGCGATCACCAAGCGCCTGAAGCGCCGCGGCCGGCAGGTCGTGTGAAAGGAGCAACGGCGGCTGGCCGTTTTCGTCCGTAGAAGCCCCCACCCTGCCGCCTTTCACCAAACGCGGCAAGATGCAGCGTCTATTCTTTTGCGGCAAGTCCGGGCCAAGCCGAAGCTCGCGGGCCTAGTAGCTCGACCGCGAACCGAACCCGCGCATGCAGAACACGCCGACCAAAACGACGCCCAGCAGCGCCAGCAGCCACTCTTGGGGTCCGAAGTGGTTGACGTAGGTCAGCGTCGTTTTCCAGAGTTGCCACACGATCGTTTTCCGTCCTTCGGGTTCGCCGGATTCTCGCGAGCGGACTTCTACGGCAAACGTAGCTTAGGAACCGGCCGCGGCGCGGCCGAGCCGGCCCGAACGAGGCATTCCGGGTGGAACGAAGCTTGCAGTTTTTGCAAGTTGCGCGATTTAATCGACTTTTCGGTTCGTATCGCCCCGCGGGCCGAATGCCTTGCGGGCGGCAAGACTTGTCGAGGTCGTTATCGGATGGATCGATCGCGTGCGGTCGATTGCCGGCGCGCGGCACTTGTCAGAGTGCGGTCGATAAATATAATCGACTCTTTGCTAAGACCTTCGGGGACGTAGCTCAATTGGTTAGAGTACCGGACTGTCGATCCGGTGGTTGCGGGTTCGAGTCCCGTCGTCCTCGCCTTCACTTCGGCCCTTGACGTGCCGGAGAGTTTCACGCCGGACGGTTCATGTGCCGGACAGTTTACATGCCCGGCAGCGTTTAACCTCTTGATAATCAAGGGGTTTTTCTTTTTGGCGGAGCGAATATGATGGCAGGGGGCGGGTTCCGCCTATCCCCGCGTTCTGGGATGTTCCACGCGTCCGTCGCCCGAGCACCGCATGAAAAATCGGCCCCTCGATCCACTTTTCGATCGTCGCTGCGCCGGCCCGTCCGACGGCAAGGGTGGCTCGCCGCCGCGGCGCCGTGGCTATTTCCGGGCGTTTCACGGCATCGCGGTCGCAGGGCTTTTAGCGCTGCCTTGCGTCGGGCGGGCCGCCAACGAGGCGGGCATCGAGTTTTTCGAGAAACGAATTCGGCCGGTGCTCGTCGAGCGTTGTTATGAATGCCACAACAGCCGCGATAAGCGCGAAGGCGGATTGTCGCTCGATTACCGCAAGGGGCTGCTCCAAGGAGGCGACTCGGGCGAGGTCGTCGTCGCCGGCAAGCCGGACGAGAGCCTGTTGATCTCGGCGATCGATCATTCCAGCGCCGAGCTGCGGATGCCCCAAGGCGGACCGAAGCTGCCCGCCGCCGTGGTCGCCGATTTCGTGAAATGGATCAAGCTGGGCGCTCCCGATCCTCGCGACAAGCCGCCATCGGCCGAAGAGCTCAGCGCCGTAACCTCGTGGGAAGCGACTCGCCAGCG
>DATNEC010000183.1:0-3334 GCA_035606815.1 Pirellulales bacterium | reverse complement strand
GCCGTTCCGTCAAGAACATTTGCCGCAGCTCCCCCCAGGGGCCCACAAGCCCCGGGGCGATAAATTGGGGCAGTGTTGCCTTCGCCCCGGGCGATCAAGCGGTCGCGTCAGAATCGATATCTTAGGGCTGATATTGTCGCGCAAGTTTTTCATTTCGGATAGCCGGTCGTTGGCGGCGTTTGCCGGAAAACAAGGCACTTTCGTCGATTCAAGACGCCGCAGGAACGAAACAAGGGACGATTTCACGCCTGATAACGGCCGATAAGGTGCGTTCAGGATCGATGGCCATCATGCTTGCCGCGGGGCCGATCATCGGCGAATGCCGTAAATCGTAGGCGCGGCCGTTGCTCGCCGCGCGAGACGAACGATATTTTCGACCATGCGTATCGATCATGGTTTTCGGCGGTTTTCAACGATTTCAATGGCGGCATTCCCAAGAACGCTCGACGTTATCATTTCGGCGGCTTGCTCGACAAGCCAAGCCGCGCTGCGAGAACGCCGTCTCGCTCTCGATCTTCAGACGAAGGCCGCGATCAATGCATAAATTTCGTCGCGAAAAATATCGCCATGATGCCCGGCCAGCGGTTCGTTGAACGCCGCGCTCGATGCGTCGGCGTGCAGTGGCGTCAGATCGGCGACGATCAACCGCGTGGCGCCGTGTGCGGGTACGGCGCTGCCGTCGAACCCGGGGCCGACGACGATCTGCTGTACCCCGCCGAAGCTGCTCTCGACGGCCGGCGTCGGGCCGCCGAAGCCCAGTGCAATGCGCCGGTGGCCCGCGTTGCGGAATAGATTGAGCGCTTCGGCGTCGGGGTAAAACGTCCCCAGCGCCTGGTCGAGTTGCGAGGTCGTGACCAGCAGCCGGCTGTTGGGAATCCCCTCGGCGATCGCGCCGTAGATGTTGCCCGGTTCCAAATCGTCGTTGTCGAACGCCGCTTGCAGCAGCACGATGTTCACTTCGGTCGCGGCAGGCAGTTGCACCGTGGCGCCGTCTTTCAATAGCTCGGCCAACAGCGAGCAGACCACTTTGCAGCCGAAGCTATGGCCGATCAGATTCAATTTGCGCCGCGGCGCCGCGGCTTCGATCATCGTCCGCAACAAGGCATAGCCCGCGTTGGCGCCGATGGCGTTGGCCCGCGTCTCCATCTGATAGAAAGTAATCGGTTCGAGCAGTTTGGCAAACAGGCCCGGACTTTGACCGACCATCGACGGCCACTGCACGCCGACGCCCAGCGCATCGACGGCCGGATGGACGGGCAGCCGGTTCAGCACCGAGCGGGCGAACTCGATCGTGAACTGGTTGTAGTCCTGCATCGCCTGCTGCGGGCTGGTCCACCAACCGTGGGCGTAGACATAGACGTCTTGGAAGTCGAACGGCGCCGTCAGCGCCATGCGCAAATCGGAGGCGATTTGCGTATCGAGAAACAGCCCGTTTTCATCGGTCGGAACGACGAAGAAGTGCGACATGATCGCGGCCCCAAGAGGCGTTTTTGCGAGGCATTCCCCGCAGAGGTCATTCGGCGCCGCGAGTATGATAAGGCTTGGCGAGTCGCTAGTCCATGATTTTGGCTTTTTCCAAAACGCCGCCCTTCACAACGCTTTGCTCGTTCAGGCCGCACGTTGATCGGCCGGAATCAGCCTGGGCGTCGAGATGCGGGCGCCGAATACGCCGCCGTGCGCGCTTTGCAGTTGCCGGAAGTCGCCCTGCAAGAATCGATAGACCGCTTCGGGCGGCTTCATCGCCAGCCATTTTTCCGACAGCTCCGCCATGCTCCGGTGATACTCGCGCTCGCTCGGCCCGTGCGCGTAACAGCGCCCTGGATGCCTGCGCAAGTCGCCGTCGAAGTTCGGCGAGATGTGCCACAACTCATGGACCGCCGTGGTCAGCTTCTCGTGGAAGGGATGGTTGAGAAACCGTGGCAGGTAGAAGCTCAGCAAATAGAGCATCTCGCGCCCGGAACCGTCGTAGAGCCGCTGAATCGTCCAGCGGCGGCCCGCGCGCTTGGTGAATAGGGCGCCCCCCTCGAATCGCAGAGGCGTCAAGGTGGCCTGCAGGCCATGCTTCGCCGCCGTGCGGACCTGGCAGTAGCGGACCGCCACGCGCGACATGTCGACGTGGCTCAACTCCGGCAGCCGGGCCGCCAGATCGGTACAGAGCCGGGCCATGTGAAAGGTGAAATCGAAACCGCGGTCTTGCCCGCGGCGCGTCGAATTGGAGAAATCGCCCTCCATGGGATCTCCCTGGCCCCCAGGTCGAACGCACGTCGAACGCCCATCGAGCTGCAAACCGGAGGCCGCTAGCTCGCTTCCGAATTCTCGAACTTGGGCTTTTGCGCCCGCTGGCCGACCCGGTCGCGGATGCCGACGAATTCCAAGATCGCCCGCGTGCCGGCGTCTCCCAAGCGCGGCTTCGCCAATCGCATGATTCGCGTGTATCCGCCTTGCCGATCGGCGAATCGCGGCGCAATGTCGCTGAACAAAATCCGCACGGCCTGCTTATCGCCCAGCATCTCCAACGCGCGCCGGCGGGCCCTGACGACCGGCGAGATGGCGGCCACCCACTTTTTCCACTGTTCGCTTTTGCGCCACTGACGCCAGGCCTCGCTATTGCGCTCGGCGTCGGTGGCGAACTCGTCCGCCGCGGCTTGCGCGCCCATCGAGCGCCGAGCCAGCGTGATGCACTTTTCCACCACTGGCCGCACTTCCTTGGCCTTTTCCAGCGTCGTCACGATCCGCCCTTTGACCTTGGGCTTGTTGTCGTCGTCCTCGGCGTCGCGCTCGGTCAGAAACAGCGCGCTGGCCAGGTTCTTCAGCAAGGCCCGTTGGTGGCTGGGCGAGCGCCCCAGCGTCCGGCCTTTTCTTCGGTGTCGCATGGTTGGTTTTCAGTGTTCGGTGTTCAGGATCAAACCGACGACGGCGTCGGCAGACGCATTCCCAATCGCAAGCCCAACTCGGTCAGCTTCTCGCGGACCTCGGTGAGGGTCGTCTCGCCGAAATTGCGGACATCCAATAATTGGTCGGGCGTTTTCGTCACCAGGTCGCGAACGGTGTGAATGTTTTCCGATTCCAGGCAGTTGGTGGCCCGGACCGAGAGCTTCAACTCGGCCAGGCTCATGCCCAGCTTCGACTCAATGGCCGCGTCCGAGACGAAGCCGCTGGCGGCCCGGCTCTCGGCGAAGATCTGCGATCCCAGTTCGCTGTATTGCACGAATGGGTTGAGGTGCTTGCGCAGAATCTTGGCGGCTTCCACCAGCGCCATTTCCGGCCCGATCGAGCCGTTGGTCCAAATTTCCAAGGTCAACTTGTCGTAATTCGTCTTCTGGCCGACGCGCGT
>DATNEC010000165.1:0-10538 GCA_035606815.1 Pirellulales bacterium | reverse complement strand
CGGTTTTCAACCAACGCGTTTTCAGGCCGGTGGTCGGCATTTTGCAATCGTTCATCGCCAACCGCGGCACGTGGCCCGAACGGCTGAACTACGTCTTGTTCCCGATGGCCGTCGGCGGCCCGATCGCGCTGGCCGTGTTGGCCGCCTTGGGCTATTTCTACACGGCGCAGCAGTTGGCCGTGCGGCTGCAAGGCACGGCCTGGCTGCTGGTCGCCTTGCTGATCGTCGGGGCGCTGGCCTTGCGCTGGGTGCTGGTGTCGCGGCGGCGCCTCGCGGTGCAGCAGGCCCGGCAGCGCCGTGCGGCGGCCCTGGCCGCGGCCCAGGCGGCTGAATCGAGCGATGCGCCCACGCTGCCTTCCTCGTCCGACGACATCCTCGACCTGACCGTCGTCAATGCGCAAACGCGACACATCGTCCAGATGGCCGTGGTGGCGGCGTTGGCGGCGGGATTATGGGGCATTTGGGCCGATGTGCTGCCCGCGCTTTCGATTCTCGACCGGCCGCTTTGGGAAACGGACGGCCCCAATGGCGCCGCCGAGTGGGTCAACGTGTCTCACCTGCTGTTGGCGATCGTTTCGTTCGCGATGATGCTGATCGCCGGCCGGAACATTCCCGGCTTGCTTGAAATCGCGATCTTGCAGCGGCTGCCGCTGGAGGCGGCCACTCGCTACGCCATCACGACGCTCTCGCGATACGCCATCACCGTGCTGGGCATCGTCGCGGTCTGCGGCGTGTTGGGCGTGACGTGGGAAAAGGTCCACTGGCTCGTCGCCGCGGTCAGCGTCGGCCTCGGCTTCGGCTTGCAGGAGATCTTCGCTAATTTCATTTCCGGCCTGATCATCTTGTTCGAGCGTCCGATCCGCGTGGGAGACATCGTCACGGTCGACGACGTGAGCGGAGTGGTTTCGCGAATCCGCATTCGCGCCACGATGATCGTCGATTGGGACCGCAAGGAATTGATCGTCCCCAACAAGGAATTCATCACCGGCCGCGTGTTGAACTGGACCCTCTCCGACCAGATGAACCGCGTGGTCGTCAACGTCGGCGTGGCCTACGGCTCGGACGTGGCGCGCGTCCGCGAACTGTTGCTGAAGATCGCCGCGGAGAATGAATTCGTGATGCGCGATCCGGCGCCGATGGCCAGCTTCGAGGGCTTTGGCGACAACTCGCTGAACTTCGTGCTCCGCTGCTTTCTGCCGAACCTGGAAAACCGCGGGGCGGTGACCCACGATTTGCACGCCCACATCCACAACGCCTTCCAGGCCGAAGGCATCGAGATTCCTTTCCCGCAGCGCGATTTGAACGTCCGCTATCTCGATGCGGCCCACGCGCAAACGCTCCCGATGGCGCCAAAGCCGAAGAGCGAAGCGCTGCCACCGCAGCAAAAAAATGCCTAAGGCGGACGTCGGCCAGCTAAAGCTGGTGGCAGACGAGGAAAGCCAGCGCGACGTCCAACTCCGCTTCCTTTTCCTTGACAGGCGGCCAAATGGCATCACTTCCCGCCGCGATGCCATTCGACCGAGCGAGGGGAGAAAGGTAGGATGGATCTGTGGTCCGTCGTCCGTGCGACGGACTGGAAGTCCGTCCTACGGCGCTCGCCTGCGCCCACCGAGCAGCTTTTGATGCGAAACCGCCTGTTGAACCGTCTGATCGCATTGCACGTGGCGCCGCTCGCATGGCTTTGCTTGGCCGCGATCGGTCATTCCGTGCGCGCCGAGGGCGATTTCAATCTGGCCGAAGCCCGCAAGAGCGTGGTCTTCATCCGCCGCATCACGCCGGGCCGCGAGACGGCGTTGGGTTCCGGGTTTTTGACGTCGGCCGACGGGCTGATCTACACCAGCCGGCACGTGATCGAGCCGGCCGATCTGACGGCGAAAGGAACGCTGGTTCTGGTCGGGGTTCCGTCGAAGGCGGATCCAGACGACCTGGACTGGTTTCCGGCCGTGACGGCCTACTCGCCCGACGACGAAAATCTCGACTTCGCGATCTTGAAAATCGCAGCCCGTGCGGAATATGGCCCGTTTACGCCGCTGCCGCTCTCGTTCGACAAGCTCGAACTGGGGGCCGGAGTCGCCGTGATCGGCTATCCCTATATTCGCGAAAACGAGGCCGTGCTTTCATTCAATAAGGGCAGCATTTCAGCGACTCGGGTGCGTTTCAACGGCCGCGGCTATTATCAAACCGACGCCGCGGTCAACCACGGCAACTCGGGCGGCCCGCTGCTGAACGAGAAAGGAGAGGCCGTGGGCATCGTCACGCTCAAGGAGGTCAACGCCGAAAACGTCGGCTTTGCACTGTACCTGAGCGAAATCCGCGGCGTCAGCATGCTCGCCGCCGAGCGCTTGGCCGCGCTGCGTCCGCAAGCCGGGCCGATCGACCTCCGCCAACTTCGCTTGCCGACGACCATCCATCCGCGAACGGCGAATTGGGAGATCAACGAGGGGCGCCCGCGAGAGGAAAAGGGCGAACTCGTATTGGACGACCATGGCGGCCCCTATTGGGTCTCCAGCCGCCAACCGCTGCCGGACGATTTTCAGCTCGTGATCTCTTGCGCCTTGGAGTATCTGCAAGGCTCGCAAAAAATAGAGCCCGGCAAGCGGACGAGCCTGCGGAACCTCTACGTCCGCTTCGATGCGCCGTCGACCAAATCGCCCATCTGGGAGCCCACAGGCTACCTGGTCCGCTTCGGTCACCAGTCGCTGGCGCTATTCAAAAACGAGAAACTGGTCAAGTCCGTGCCTGAGGGCAACCCGCAGGGAAAACCTTTCCGGCTCTCGATCACCAAGCAAGGCGCGGACATCGAGATCGCGGTCGACGGCAAGGCGCTGCTCGAATATCACGACCCGCGGCCGCTCGGCGGCGGCGCGCGATTTTCGATCGGCGGTTATCTCTCTCGGCTACATCTGGGCGAAGTGGCCGCGATCCAACTCGACGGCGCGTCGAGTCCGCCAGGCCAGGGACCGCAGAGCAAGACGGAGCAGACGCATTCGCTCGAGAACGCCGAGCGCCGTTAGGTGATCGGCTTGCTCAACAGAATCTGGACCTGAACGGCGTCCTGGCTGGCGCCGAGGTGGAACGAGTTCAGCGCGCCATTGACCTCGGCGAAGGAAGGCGCCCGACCCAGATATGTCTGATACCAGCCATTGATCTGTATCGAGCGGTATTCATCGCTGCTCGCGAAGCCGATCACTACGTCGGCCCGCGCTTGCGCGGCGCCGCGGGTCGAGGCCGCCAAGGTGGCGATCCAGTAATCGATTTCCGGCTGAGACGGCGGCGTGATGCGCCCCAGCACGTCGTGGTAAACGGCGCGAACGAACGAGTCGGACGTGCCGCCGTGCGCGAAGTAGTACTCGTCGGAGCCGACGATCGCGGCCAAAACCTGTTCCTCGCCGGCGCCGGAAGCCAGCACGCCGAGCCAGAAATTCAACCCCGCCGCGTCGATGTTGCGATGCAAGAAGGTTTGGTAATAGCCCGCCACGACCTGGGCGCGGTGCTCGGGCGAGGTGACGAGCAAGGTCGCGATCGTTTGGTTGCTGACGCCGTTGGCGTGCAGAGCGGTAAAGAACGCCAGATCGTTGTTCGAAGCCGGGCGCCCCAACACGCTTTGGAACAGCCCGCCCACGAAGCCCACTTCGCCGACGCCGTGCGTCACCACGTAGTTGGCATAGTCGCCGTTGCTGGCCACCAAGATCTGCGCGACCTGCTCCAAGCGAACCCCCGACGCCACGTCGGCCTGGATCGCCTGCAAGTCGGCGGCGCTCGGCGAACGGTTCGGCACGAGGTTGACGTACATCTCGTTGATTTCCGACTGCGTGCCGAGCGGGCTGTCCAACAACTGCAGCGCCAACTGATATCGCATGGCGGCCGTATCGTTGCCGACCAGCGGCGCGAGATAAGTATTGGTTTCAGCCGGAGTGGGCAGACGGCCGGCCACTTGCTCGAACAAGCCGCGCACCCAGGCGTCGCTGAGACGGACGGTTTGCCGCAGCTCGTCCGACGCCAGTAGGCTGGCCTGCATCTGCTGCACCGTCAGTCCTTGCTGGCCCTGGCCGACCCAGTAGTTGATTTCCGGAGTGCTGACGACGCCCGAAGTTCCCAGGCCCACCTTGCGGTCGACCAGGAAATCGTTGTAGGCACGGCCGACGAAGGCGCCGAAGGTGGCGAACTGGGCGCGCAGGTTCCGGTTGCCGAATTCGAGCATGGCAGCCGAATTGGCCGGGAATTGCCCGTTGCTGATGCCGAATGCCTGCTCCAGGGCCAGCAGCGCGGGAGTGACCTGATAGAGCGCAGCCGTGGGGTTTTGCGGATCGACGGTGGCGATCTGCTGCAGGAAGGCCCCCGAGTTGTTGTTGCCCGAGGACTTGAAATTGTCGAGATCGCCGGGGTCGCCGAAGGTCAGGGCCTGCCGCGCGCCGGTGACGACCACGTCGTTGCCGGCGCCCGTCTTGATGGTCGCGATATCGGGATTGATAGTCCCCACCCCGGCCGTTTGCAAATAGGGGTCGAAAATATTGCCGTTCTCGTCCTGGTGCGCGAGCAAGTAGGAGGTCGTGCCGATCAGCCCGTTGTCGGTCAGCGTGTTCTGTCCTGCACCGCCCAACAGCACGTCGCCCGCGCCGCCGCCAACCAATGTGTCGTTCCCCGCTCCGCCAGTGATTACGGCGGGCACGGCCGGAATGCTCAACGCCGGATTGCCCGTCGAGAGGTTTTCCAAGTCGTCGCCGCCGCCGAAGCCGTAGATAACGACCCCCGCGATGTTGACCATTTGAATGGGCGCCTGTCCGACGTCCCCGACCTTGATGATGTCGTTGCCGGCGCCATTCGGACTGGGATCGTTACCCAGCACGCGCACTAAGTCTGTGCCGAAAGGCACCGCCGGGATTGTGATCGGGCTATTGCTTCCGTAAAAAGTGATCGTCGGCGGAAGCGTGTTGCTGAAGAACCCGGCGCCCAATACGGGCGGTACCTGTACCGTGAATGTGTTGTCTCCAGCCATGCCTGCCACGTTCAGCGCTTTGGCGCCTTGGTAGGTGATATCGGCGCCGAGATGCGTGAATGCGTCGCTGGCGCCAATTCGATCGGCCTGATTGGCGTCCAGGGCGATCGTCTGGTAGTCGACATAGATATTGTCGTTGCCGGCGCTGCCGTTGACGAGCACGGTAGCAGCCGGCGCCGTGCCGACAACCGCGCCACCGGGGTTGTTAATTACCGAATTATCGTTGAAGCCGTTGAGCGAGACGGGGGACGCAAACGGTTGATTCAAATTGAACACGTCCAGATCTCCGCCGAAGATGTGGGTCGGGATCGCCACCGCATCGACTTGCATGACGGTGAATGGCCCAAAGATCTCAATCGGACCGATGGCGGTATTTTTTATCGACGTATCGAACGGCGCATTCACTATCAGCTGGGACATGTTGTCGTATGTGAAATGTCCGGGGTTTATGCCCTGCGGCGGATTATTGAGGGTCGGCGACGGGAACGTGAAGAGAGGTCCTAAGATGGTATTCCCATTGATGTCCCAGCGGTCGCCCTTGGAGCCGTCGATAGTCATTTTATCGGCCCCGCTCAGCCCGTCCAAGCCGGCCATATTCAGCCCGCCGCTCAAATTGGAGTAGGCCACCAGCATTTTGTTTTGCTGCAGCGTGATCGGGTCTCTCGGCTGGGTGAGCGTGAGCAGCCCGCCATAGCCAAGGAACTGTGGGGCGGGCGTGGGGGGCGTGACGGGATCTGTGAAGGTCGCTTGGCTGATGTCGAACGCATCGGCGATGCCGGTCTGGCCGAGCACGGTCAGACTGTTGTTCTGGTTGATGCCGCTGCCGCCGCTGTAAGTGAACGTTGGCAAGGCGGGCACGGGCGGATTGGCGCCTGGGTTCCCAGTCGTGGGAGCAAAGCCCGTCGGCTGGAAGAAGGCGCCGTCCTTGTTGTCGATGATGAAGGTCGAGTTGATCAGTTGGCCGGCGTTGATTTGGATCGGCCCGGCCAAGGTCGCCAGGCTGAGCCCCGTTTGCTGAAAGTTTCCGCTGTTGTCCTGGTCGAGCAGGATGTTGCCCGTCACCGAATCGACCTTGAGCACGCCGGTGTCGCCTTGGCTGCCCGGCGTTCCGACTTCGGAAATGGTCAACAAATTGTTGGCGGCGGTGGCGGCCCACGTCAGCAGTTCGCGGCGCTCCAAGGATTCGACGCCGCAGATTCGTCCCAGCCGGCGGCGCTCGAAGCGGTCGGGCCGGCGGTCTCTCGAATGCGACTTCCCAGGGCCAAACCACATGCCCGGCCCAAACCAACGTTGCGTGAGATCGCGGAACTGGGAAAGCCGATTCATATTTCGCCGATGACCTCGCTAGCAGAAACATTGCAAGACCGCGATACATCGGTCTTGAGGGAGAATTCCACCTCGGTCCGCCGGCCCGCCCAGGCCGCAAACAGCCCGCGAATCCCGGACAAGATCCCTGAAAGACCGGCGGGCAAACTCGATTTCCATTCAACTCTCGGCCAACATCCAAGTCAAGCAAAAAGCACGCTCGCGACTTGGGGGAGCGGCAACGGTTTGTAGGGAATTCCGCTCGCGGCGGAGAGCAAGCGTCCCGCTTGCTTGCCGAAACGGAACATCGCCCCGTGATCGCCCGCGCGGCACAAGCAGGGACGCTTGTGCTATGCTAACCCGCTTTTTCCTTGACTTAGGCGCGGGCCGGGATTTAATGGAGCTTTGAAAGCTCCTTTTCCTTGTCGCAGCAGAGCGCCCGGGCAACCGCGCCGGGCCGGAATAGAGGCTTCTGAGCTGCCAAGAGGGCGGCGTCGGCCATTCAGGGCGGGCCGGCGTATTCAGCGGCTGCGAGCCAGTCTGGGAAAAGCGGCTCCGCAAGGCCGTCGCGGCGTCGTCGCCTCGTCGGCTTGGCTAGTCGTTGGAACCCAATGCCAGCAGTATCCACGGTGGCCGCCAAGCTGTACGAGTTCGTCGCGTTGATGTCGTGCCGGAGCCGCGCGCCGACTCGTCTCTCGCGCCGACTCCGCCGCTTCGAACGGCGGGTGGGAAAGCGGGACGAAAAAGCGCCAGATTACTTGCCTCGGTTGTAGCCGTTAAACAGAATGTTTGAACTTGCTCGAATTCTCTAACCATCCGCGGCCGGTGGCTCTCATGCGGCGTCCGGCGGCGGTTTTTTCGAGACCTTCTTGAGAACACGGAAGGTCGTCACGAGGAGAACTGTTTCATGGGGATTTGGCGTTCAGGGCCTCACTTCAACGACTCGGCGGCATCCGCGCGCGCAGGGCGCCGCAAGCGAGGCCAGCGGGCCGCGCGTCGCGGCGGGCGGCAGCGGCCGGAAATGAAGTTGGAGCAGTTGGAAGACCGGAACCTGCTCACTACCGGTCCGCAATTGATTTCCATCATCCCCGACAACGGCGGTTTGCTGTTGCCCGGCGAGACGCTGAACTCCGCCCCGCAGCAGCTTACTTTCCGCTTCGACCAGAACCAGCAGATCAACAGCAACTCGTTGGGCGGCATCGAACTGGTCCGCAGCGGCGGCGACGGCGTGTTCGGCAACAGCAACGACGTGGCGATCTTTCCCGGCAGTCTGAACGTCGCGGCGCAGCAGAACGAAGTCGTAATGCGGTTCAGCGCGCCTTTGCCCGCGGATCTCTACGAGGTGATCGTCGTCGGTTCGGGCCCCAATGCGCTGACCAACAGCCAGGGCCAGGCGTTCAATGGCGGCATCAATTACGAGCAGCAGTTCCGGCTCGATCTGGCGCCGCAGGTCTTGAGCATCGTGCCGCAGCCGATCGCCCCTGCTCTGCCCGACGTCGCCCATCCCGGACAGTTCCTGCCGCGGACCCAGGTCAACAATGAGATCGACCTTTACTTCAACGAGGCGCTCGACCTGACGTCGGCCTCCAATCCCGCGCTGTATCAACTCGTCCGCACGCAAAACACTTCGTCCACGGCCGACGACGTGATCGTTACGCCTACGCAGGCCCTCTACGTCGCGGCGAACAACGAAGTGCGCCTACTGTTCACCAGCGACAACCCGACCGTGGCGCCCGCCGGCTATACGCCCATCGCCGGTTCGATCACCACGCTGCAGCAGTTCGCGACGAAGGACGGGGTGACCAACGAATCGTTGCGGCTGCGGGTGGGCAATAACGACTTGCCGCAACTATCGCCGACGGTGGTGCAAGTGCCCGCCGACCCGAACAACCCGGCCACGCCCACCGGCAGCGGCCCCGGCGACACCTACCCCACGGCCATGCTCACCGGTACTTTGGGCAACGGGCAAACACTGCTTTTCGATTCCACGATCGCGCCGCTGCCGGTCAATCCGGGGCTGACCTTCACCGGCGGCGACAGCGGCTCGAACCAGCAGAACCTTCAGCAGCCGATCACCCAGGGCAGCCTCAACCTGGCCAGCGGCGCGCTTAGCACGCTCGCCGCGTGGGTCGCCAGCGAAGGCATTCAAAACCACATCATCGACGTCAACGATATCTCGCCGGGCGGCGTCGTCACCATTCCCTATAACTTTCAGACGACCTACGGCAAGGACATCCTTGGCAACCTGCTTTCCAACGGCATCACAGCCGCGCAGAAGCAGTCGGTGCGCGAAATCCTGGGACTGTTCTCCTACTATTCGGGCGTGAGCTTCGTCGAGACGGCGAACAAGGGAATCACGATCGCCACGGGCGACATCCACGCCGTCGATCCCGAAGCCCAGACTACGGCGGTCAATGGCGCCGAAGGGCCGACCGCGACCTCCAATGGCGGCCCGGTGGTCGTCATCAACGGCAACGTGAATTGGGGAACGAGCGCGTATGGCGGCGCCTTCTTCCGCGTGGCGATGAATGAAATCGGTCACGCGCTGGGCCTCGCGACCAACTACTCGGACCCAGGCAGCATTATGGGGACCGACGGCAACGTCGATCCGACCGTGACGCCGCCCGACCAGGTGGGCACGGGGCCCGACGCCCCGCCGAGCACGACCGAGAGCTTTCCGGCCGCTCCCGACGTCAACAGCTTGCAGTTCCTGTATCGGACCGACAGCAAGGATGTCAATCTCTACAAATTCTCGGTCACGCAGTCGGGCACGCTGAACGCCGAGACGCTGGCCCAGCGATTGACGCCGACCAGCCAACTGAATACCGTGCTGTCGCTGTATAACGAGTTGACGCTGTTGGGAGTTCCCACGGCCGGCGGCCAAGCCGTCTCGCCGACCAACGCCGCCATCGGCTTGGAAGGGCAGACCTTCAACATCACTTCGACGACGCCCTCGGGCGCGCAACTGACGCGCACGTTCGAATTCAACAGCGGCTTCTCGCTGACGTTGCCGAACACGCCGCCGGCCGACGGGACGACTTTCAAACTGGCGGAAGGCGCCACGACGATCACCTTCGAGTTCGCGTTGGACGGCCGAGTGGTGAGCGACGGCAACTCGCCGATCGCCTTCAACACCGGCGATCCCGTCAGCACGGTGGCCACGGCGATCATCAACGCCATCAACTTCGCCGTGAAAAACCAAGGCCTGAGCGGCGGGCATCCGCCGATTCTCGCGACCTACAGCGGGCTGGGCGTCATCAATATCGGCGGAGACGCCGCGACCGTGTTCACGGATGTCAACAGCGGATTGACGATGAGCGGCAGCCAAACGCTGACCACCCCCGGCGCCGTGATGGTGCGTTACGCTCCGGCCGGCTCCCAGCACGATCTGTCGGTGGCGATCGCTTCGGCCATCAACAGCCCGGTGCTCGACGTGTTGAACACGCCGGATGCCAACCACCAGAACGGCAAGGAGCAATTCACGCTCAATAACGGCCTTCGCTCGTTGACGTTCGAGTTGGACGCCAGCGGCGTTGCGTCGGCGCCCGGCATTATTCCGATCCAGTTCAATCCGGGAGATTCGGCGGCGGTGATCGCCGGCAAGATCGCCGCGGCCGTGAACAACGCCAATCCGCTGCTCGGATTCGGCGCGGGCAGCGCCTCGGTGGTCGGCAACCATGTGACCTTCAACTTCACCAACGGCTCGGTGACCGCCTCGACCAGCGCGGTCGATCTCGGCGTGCTCAACGTTTCCGCCACCGCCGAATTGACGCAGGTACAGTTGCAAGGTTCGCTGACGCTCGACCTGACCCACGTGGCCGAATTCACGCAATCGACCCAGCGCAATCTGGTGTCGCGCAACGACGATTACTTCGGCCACGATTCCTTCATTCAAATGTCCCTGCAGCCGGGCGTTTATTACCTGGCCGTGTCCAGCTCGGGCAACACGCAGTTCGACCCCAACGTTCACGACAGCGGCTGGGGCGGAACGACCGACGGCATGTATCAACTGCGGCTCAACTTCCAGGCCGATCCGTCGACGTATAACAGCCTGGTCAGCCAAACGGCGCCCGCGGGCACGGGGCTGAACGTGCTGGGCCAGGATTCCCCGCAACCCTTGGACGGCGACGCCGATGGCGTGCCCGGCGGCGCCTACAACTTCTGGTTCAACGTCGGGCCGACGGTTTACGTCGACAAGAGCCCGGTGAACGCGAGCAACGTCTCCGGACCGCTTGGC
>DATNEC010000144.1:0-8995 GCA_035606815.1 Pirellulales bacterium | reverse complement strand
AACTCTGGAAATCTTCGCCGCTCAAGAAAACCGGCTCGTCGGAAGCGTTCGACGTTGACATCGCGGGCGTCGACAAGCTCGAATTGTTCGTCGATTGTCCGGGCGGAGGCTACAACGCGCTGGGCTGCTGGCTCGAGCCGCGGTGCGAACGTTAAACCACGGATTTCAGCGATGACACCGATGCTCGGCGCGCCCCGCGGCCGCAACCCATGTCGCTTTTCGCGGAGCGAAAAGCGACTCTCGGCACTTCGAAATAGGCCAGGACGAAGCCCCGCCTTGCTCCTGAAAAGCGGTCCATTCAACCATGCACATTTTGTTCGTCCATCAAACCTATCCCGCCCAGTTCGGGCACGTCGCCAAGTACCTGGTCGAGCAGCACGGTTGCCGGGCCACGTTCGTCTCGAAGATGGCGCCGGGCGAGATCGACGGCATCGAGCGGATTCAATACCCGCTGCGCAGCGGCGCCACCGAACAGACGCACTATTGCAGCCGCACGTTCGAGAACGCGGTGTGGAACGCGGCGGGCGTCTACGAGGCGCTGCGAGCGCGAAGCGACATCAAACCCGATCTGGTCGTCGCCCATTCGGGCTTCGGCTCGTCGATCTTTCTGCGCGAGCTTTACGATTGCCCGATCGTGAATTACTTCGAGTATTTTTATCGGGCGCGGAACTCCGACATGGACTTCCGGCCCGATTTTCCCAGCCTCGAAATCGACCGGCTGCGGGCCTATACGCGCAACGCGATGCTGCTCTCGGATCTCGAAAACTGCGATCTGGGATACAGCCCGACGCGCTGGCAGCGCGACCGCCTGCCGAGCCATTACCACGACAAGGTGCGCGTCGTGTTCGACGGCGTCGATACCGAGGTCTGGCGGCGGCGCGAAGACGCGCCGCGCCTGGTCGCCGGCCTGCCCGTGCCCGGCGACATGAAGATCGTGACCTACGCGGCCCGCGGCTTCGAGTCGATCCGCGGCTTCGACAAGTTCATGCAGATGGCCCGGCGGCTCGGCGAGCGGCGCCGCGACGTGCTGTTCGTCGTCGCCGGGCAGGACCGGATGTTTTACGGCGGCGACCAAAAGATCATCGGCGGCGAGTCGTTCAAAGACTGGGTGCTGGCCCAGGATGACTACGATCTATCGCGGTTCGCCTTCGTCGGGCTGCTCCCGCCTGAGCGGCTGGCCGAGCTGTTTTCGATCAGCGACTTGCACGTTTATTGGACCGTGCCGTTCGTGCTTTCTTGGTCGCTGATGAACGCCCTGGCGTGCGGGGTCACGGTGCTGGCTTCCGATACCGCGCCGGTGGCCGAGATGATCGAGCACGGCCGCAACGGCCTGCTGGCCGATTTCTTCGACGTCGACGCTTTCGTCGAACAGGCCGAGCAGGTGCTCGACGCCCCGCAAGCCTTCAGCCATCTCGGGCAGAACGGCGCGCGGATGATTCGCGAGCGGTACAGTTTAGACGTGTGCGACAAACTGCATTTGCAACTCTACCAAGACGCGCTGGCGGGCCGCGGATCGTAGTTCCGAAAAACGCCGCGGGTCAGTCATCGCTGGGCGACGACTCGCTTGGCAGCAGCTTCAGCGCTTTGAACAGGAAGAAACACGGCGCCTGCACCAAAATCACCGCGATCAAAATGGCCGCCGCCAGGCCGAGTTGCAGAACCAACCACAGCAACAGCATGGCGAAGAATGGGACCGCGAACAACAATCCGCAGGCCGAGACGACGATCCAAAGCTGGCGCAGCGAGAATTGCGGGCGGTGATCGGCGCAGTTATCGGCGTCCGGAGTCATGCCTCCAGCATAACGTCGGGCGCAACAAAAATCCGCCCGCAGGTTCAGTCCGCGGCGGCTCGGAAACACCTTGGGCGCCGCCGCCGGCGCAGGGCGATTTACGACTTCGCTCCCACCGGGCCGGCATCGTCCTTGGCGTGCATGCCGTTGCCGGCGGCGGGGGTCGAGGCCAAGCCGTCGGTCGTGCCGAGCTTGACGAGCGAGTCGGGCAGTTCGATCCCGCCAATGTCCTTGAGCACTTGCATCATCGGCGGCAGCGAGTGGGCCATGCCTTGCAAGAAGCTCGACGTATTGGTCGTGCCGTTGGAGCCGCCGTTCTCCCAAACCACGACCTTGTCGAACTTGATGTTCGAGATGGCCTTGGCCGAGGCGTTGGCCAGGTTGTCCAAATGTTCGAGCATCATCATCTGGAAGGCTTCCTTGGCGCCGCCGCAGGCCGAGATGATCTCTCGCAAGCCCTCGCCCTTCTTGGCCAGGATTTCGTATTGGCCGCGGGCTTCGGCTTCGAGCTTGGCGTAGATCGCCTTGGCCTCGCCTTCAGCCTCGATGCGCCGCTTCTCGGCTTCGGCCTCGGCCTGCACGATGGCCTTGGCCTTTTCGGCCTTGGCCGGGGCTTCGACCGCGGCGCGGCGTTCGGCCTCGACGCGCTCGGCCTCGGCCAGCGCGGCCTTGGCCATGGCCCGGTTCTGAGCTTCGAGCACCGATGCCTCGGCCTCGCGCTTGCGCGTTTCGCCCAACGCGTAAGCGTCGGCCTTCTTCACAAGCAGTTCGGCCTGCGAGGCGGCGATCTCGGCCTGCGAGGCGTTTTCGCCCGACACGGCCTTGGCGTTGGCGTCAGCCAGCTTGATGCGCATCGCGCGCTCGGCGTCTTTCACCTGGGCCTCGCGCTCGAAGCCGGCGGTCTGCTCGCCGATGGCCTGCGCCTTTTGCAGTTCGGCGACTCGCACTGCCTGCTCGCGCTGGGCGTCGCGAGTGCCGATCTCGCGGAGCTTGGTGGCCGCCGCGACCTGAATCACCTTGTCTCGCTCGGCCTCGGCCACGCGCGTCTCGCCGAGCTTCTCCTGCTCGGCCACGTCGCCGCGGGCCTGCTGGATGGCTTGCGATGCGGCCTTCTGGCCGATGGCGTCGATATAGCCCGACTCGTCGGTGACGTCGGTGATGTTGACGTTGATCAGCACCAACCCGACCTTCTTCAATTCCGGCTCGAGTGAGCGCTGGATGTGTTCCAAAAAGGCGTCGCGGTCGCGGTTGATGTCCTCGATCCGCATCGAGGCGATCACCTGCCGCAACTGGCCGAAGATGATTTCCTCGGCCTGCTCCTTGACCTGCTGCGTGTTCAAGCCGAGCAAGCGGATGGCCGCGTTGTGCATCACTTCGAGCGTCGTGCCGATGGCCACCGTGAATACGCTGGGCACGTTGACGCGGATGTTTTCGGCCGACAACGCTCCGCGCAGCGGAATTTCGATCTGGATCGGTTCCAGGCTCAGCCAGGCGTAGTCCTGCAGCAGCGGCATGACGAACGCGGCGCCGCCGTGGATGCACTTCGAGGCCTCGCCGCTCGCCGACTTGCCGAAGATCACCAGCACGCGGTTGCTCGGGCAGCGTTTGTAGCGCGAGGCCAGCGGAATCACTACCCCGAAGAACACCATGGCCGCGGCCACAGCCAGGCCGCCAAGAATCATCCAAGTCTCCGAAGAGAGCTGGGCGAACAGCACGTTAGACATGAGCGGACCTCTGTGGTTCGGGAACGAGTTCGACCTCGACCGTATCAGGCCCCACCACGTCGACGACGACGACCTTGGCGCCGACCGGCAATTCGGCCTGGGCGGTCATCGCCTCGTATTCCATGGTGCGGTTTTGCAGATTGAGATGCACCTTGCCCACGCCGGCCTTGTTCGCGGGGACACGCAGATAGACGGTCCCCTGCCGCCCGACCGAGCGCTCGATCCGCGCCGTGCCGTCGGACTTCAACCGATAGAGCGTCTGCATCATCCAATGTACGCCGCACATCGCCGCGCCGCCCGCGGCCAGCGCGACGACGAAGGTCAACGGGCCGGGCATCGCGGCCGAGCCGCCGCCCAACCCGGCCAGCCCGAAAAAGGTCAAAGCCGCTACAATCGTGCGGAACGTCAACATGCCGAAGAACCACGACGAGTTGTGCGCATGCGCGGCCTGCGAGCCGTCGCCGGCGTCATGGGCCAAATCGTGACCGAAGTCGTGCGGAATGTCGCCCGCTACGTCGTCGGGCACGTCGGCATGGTCCAGCCCCAGCAAAGTCATCACGAACTGGCAGACCAGCACCGTGCCGCCAAGAACCGCACAGACGCTATAAACGATCGTGGCCATGAGCGAGCCGACTCCCAAAACCTGAACAGAAGTGAATCCGAAAGCAGTTCGTCCGCAGAGGGCGAATCTTACGGAAAAAAAGGACTTGGCGCCCGCTCCATCATGGAGGACTAAAATCCCGATGTCAAATCCGCAGCCGCCGCCGTCCTATCGTAAAGCCTGTGGCCAAGGTAGGTTATCAAGTCGGATGGGTTACCGCTCGTTACAAGCTTGCATCGACGACCTGGCGGCCGCGAAACGGTTGGTGCGGATCGATGCGCCGGTCGATCCGTATCTCGAAGTCGCCGAGATTCAGCGACGCGTCTACCAGGCCGGCGGGCCGGCGATTTTGTATGCGAACGTCCGCGGCTGCGCGTTTCCGTTGGTCAGCAATCTGTTCGGTTCGATCGAGCGCCTGCGATACATGTTCCGCGACACGCTCGACGACGTCCGCAAGTTGGTCGAGTTGAAGATCGATCCCGGGCAATTGGTTCGCCGTCCGTGGCAGTCTCTCGGCGCCGCGCGGGCCGGGCTGCACGCGCTGCCCTATCGCGCGTCGACGGGGCCGATCCTGGCGCATGAAACGAAACTTTCCGCGCTGCCCCAGATCGTCAATTGGCCGCAAGACGGCGGCCCCTTCGTCACGCTGCCGCAGGTCTATACCGAAGACGTGAACCGGCCGGGGTGGAAACATTCGAACCTGGGCATGTACCGCGTGCAGTTGGCGGGCAATCAATACCAGGCGGACCAAGAAGCCGGACTGCACTATCAAATTCACCGCGGCATCGGCGTGCATCACGCCGCGGCGATCGCCAAGGGCCAGCGGTTGAAGGTCAGCGTGTTCGTCGGCGGCCCGCCGGCGATGACCGTGGCCGCCGTGATGCCGCTGCCCGAAGGCTTGCCGGAGATCGCTTTCGCCGGCGCGCTGGGCGGGCGGCGAATCGGCCTCATCGAACGGCAAATCCCCCTCTCCCCTAGGGAGAGGGCCGGGGTGAGGGGCAGCCAAGAGCGACACAGCCCTCACCCAGCCTCTCCCGGCAGGAGAGGAGCAGAGCCGGCGCCGATCCATGCCGACGCCGATTTCTGCATCACCGGCTACATCGACGGCCAGCGGCAATTGCCCGAAGGCCCGTTCGGCGATCACTTGGGATATTATTCTCTCGCGCACGATTTTCCGGTGCTCGTCGTCGAGCGCGTCTATCATCGCGAAGGCGCCATTTGGCCCTTCACCGTGGTCGGCCGGCCGCCGCAAGAAGATACGGCCTTCGGCCAGTTCGTGCATGAGTTGACCGGCCCGGTGATTCCGACGGTCGTGCCGGGCGTGCGCGCCGTGCATGCCGTCGACGCGGCGGGCGTCCATCCGCTGCTGTTGGCCGTCGGCAGCGAGCGCTATGTGCCGTACGCCGAGCGCCGCCGGCCGCAGGAACTGTTGACGCAGGCCAATGCGATTTTGGGCCAGGGGCAGATGTCGCTGGCCAAGTATCTGTTGATCGTCGCCCATGAAGATCGGCCGGAGTTGGACATTCACGATATTCCCGCCTTCTTGCGGCATCTGTTGGAGCGCGTCGACTGGAAACGAGATTTGCATTTCCAGACCTGCACCACGATCGATACCTTGGATTACTCGGGCGATGCGTTGAACGCCGGCTCGAAAGTGGTGATCGCGGCGGTCGGAGCCGCACAGCGCGAATTGCCCAGCGAACTGACCGGCGAATTGCGCTTGCCCGATGGCTTTCGCGAGCCGCGGCTTGCGCTGCCGGGCGTGTTGGTCGTCGGCGGGCCGCCGTTCGCCGCCGAGGCCGGCGGCGAGGACCGGTCGATCCGCGCGTTTTGCGAGCATCACGGCGAGCAAGACGCGATCAACCGCTTTCCGCTGCTCGTCGTGGCGGACGACAGCGAATTCGCGGCCCGCACGTTGAACAATTTTTTGTGGACGACGTTCACGCGCTCGAACCCGGCAGCCGACGTGCATGGCATCGGCGCCTATATCGAGCAAAAGCATTGGGGTTGCCGCGGCTCGCTGGTGATCGACGCTCGCGGCAAGCCGCACCATGCGCCGCCGCTGGTGGAAGATCCTGAAATCACGCGCCGCGTCGACGCGTTGGCCGTCCGCGGCGGTCCCTTGCATGGAATTATTTGATGTGGTGGCTGCTGGCCGGATGGATGTTTGCGCTGGGGGCCTCGATCGGCAGCTTCATGAACGTGGTGGTCTATCGCCTGCCGGCCGGGCTAAGCCTGGTGCGTCCCGGTTCGCACTGCCCGAAGTGCAAAACCCCGCTGGGCGTGCGCGACAACATTCCCATCTTCGGCTGGCTCTGGCTGCGGGGCCGCTGTCGCTACTGCGGCGTGCGAATCTCGCCCCGGTATCCGATCGTCGAATTGCTGGTCGCCTGCACGTTCCTGCTGCTGGCGTGCGTCGAGCAGTTGTCGGGCGGCGCGAATCTTCCCGTCGGCGATTGGCTAGCCGAGAGCGCGGCGCGAGCGGAATGGATGCTGTGGGGCCTGTTCGCTTATCACGCCTTCTTGTTATGCGGGTTGATTTGCGCGGCGCTGATGGAATACGACGGCCAAGCGATTGGGCCACGATTATTGCTGCCGATGCTCTTCGTCGGCTGGGCCGCCCCATTGTTCTGGCCTGAGCTACGGCCTGTGCCCAGCGGTTGGCTATCGTCGGACGCGTTGGCCGAGTTTCCTTGGACCGCGGGCTTGGTCGATGGTCTCGCCGGCCTGGTCGCTGGAACCCTGGTGGGGCTGGCCACGTGGCCAGCAAGACGCGGCGGCCTTGGCCGTCAAACCCGCCCGCCGGTCGATCCGCCAACGAACGTCGGCATGGCGATGGCCTGGACGGGCTTGTTCCTCGGTTGGCAGGCCGTCGGCCTGATATCGCTGGCGATGGCCACGGCCCGGCTCGTTTCCACCCTCGTCGGGCGCCGCTGGCGGGCAGCCGCTCGACCGGGTTGGCTCGGTTGCCTGTCCCCTTGCGTGCTGGCGTGGATCATCGCCTGGCGGCCGATCGCCTCGTGCCTGGCGCCGTCGAAAGCCGCCGAAATGGGAATTTTCGCCGCCGCGCTCGCGATCACGGCGGCCTTTTCGTGGGCGATAGGCAAATCGGCCCGTTAGCAACTACACTGGAACGCGGGGGCTTCACTGGTTCGACACGTGGGAGCCTATCCGAGAACTGGCCAACAGGCGGGATAAATCCCCTCTCCCTTTGGGAGAGGGTTAGGGTGAGGGAGAATCGCCTCATCAACACGCCCTCACCCCAGCCCTCTCCCAAAGGGAGAGGGAGTTCTCGGATAGGCTCTTAGCCCGAGGCTGCATGGTTCGGCTCACTTTTTACGGCGCCGCCGAGACGGTGACGGGGTCCAAATACCTGCTCGAAGCGGGCGGGGCGAAGGTGCTCTTCGATTGCGGGCTGTTCCAGGGCGAAAAAGAACTGCGGCTCAAGAATTGGGGGCCGTTGGAATTCAAGCCGGGCGCCGTCGATGCCGCCGTCTTGACGCACGCCCACATCGACCACATCGGCTTTCTGCCGCGCTTCGTCAAGCTCGGGTTTCACGGGCGGGCATGGTGTACGCCCGCCACCGAAGATCTGGCCGACATTATCCTGTACGACTCGGCGCACAACCAAGAGGACGACGCCGAGTACGCAAACCGCAAAGGTTTCACGAAGCACAAGCCCGCCTTGCCGCTGTACGACGCCCGCGACGTGGAGCGCGCACTGCGGCTGCTGAAGCCGATGGATCGCGAGCAGTGGTTCAACCCCGCCGGACCCGTCTGGTGCCGCTACCACGACGCCGGGCATTTGCTCGGCTCGTCGATGATCGAGGTCGAAGTCCGCCATGGAAAGCCCAAAGGCGAGCCTCCCTTGCGGATCTTGTTTTCGGGCGACGTCGGCCGCTACGACGCCCCCTTGTACCACGATCCGTCGCCTCCCCCCGGGTGCGACTACCTGATCTGCGAGAGCACCTACGGCAATCGCGAGCATCCGCCGGGCGACGTGCTCGACGAACTGGCGAAGGCGGTGCATGCGGCCGTCGAACGCGGAGGGATGATGGTGGTCGCCGCGTTTGCGGTCGGTCGGGCCCAGCAGTTGATCTACCTGCTGCAAGTGCTCACGGCGCGCACGGAAATTCCCGAGTTGCCGATTTATCTCGACAGCCCGATGGCCATCAACGCCTCGCGCATTTACGCCGCGCACGTCGCCGAGCAGGATTTGAGCGAGGCGAAAATCAGCAGCCTCTCGGCCAAGCTGGCCGCGCGGCAGGTGCATCTGGCGCGCACGGTCGAAGAATCGAAGCGGATCAACGACGTCGAAGGACCGGGGGTCATCATCTCGTCCTCGGGCATGATGACCGGGGGGCGCATCTTGCACCATCTGCGCCATCGGCTGCCTGACGCGCGCAATACAATCATGCTCGGCGGCTTCATGGCCGCCGGCACTCGCGGCCGCGAGTTGCAAAACGGCGCCAAGTCGCTCCGCATCCATAATTACGACGTGCCGGTGCGGGCGGCCGTCGTCGAGGTGTCGGGGCTCAGCGGTCATGCGGGACACGGTGAATTGCTGCGTTGGCTCGAACCCCTGAAGGCGCCGCGACGCACGTTCCTGACGCACGGCGAGAAGGAGGCGGCCACGGCGCTGGCCGGCGAACTTCACGTCACGCGCGGTTGGAACACGGTCGTGCCGCGATTGGGCGAATCCTTCGAACTCGGGGCTGCGCAATGAGTGGCGCGCCCAATCGGCCGGAACTGACCGGGAATCTGCAGGCGATCCTCGGCTCGCCCAGCTATCGCCTGCCGGAAAAGGATACCGAGTTCTTGGCCGAGCCGGGCTTGCGTCCCGTGCGAATGCAGCTCGAACTGCTCAAGCCAGAAATGCT
>DATNEC010000108.1:0-5900 GCA_035606815.1 Pirellulales bacterium | reverse complement strand
CGTCTCGGCGGCGGCTGGCATGGCTTCGCTCGCGGCGTTCATCCGCGGCCTCGCCCGACGGTCGACGGAAACGATCGGCAGTTTCTGGGTCGACATGGTGCGTTCGACGCTTTACATCTTGTTGCCTCTCTCGTTCGTTCTGTCGTTACTCTTGGTCTCGCAGGGGGTCGTGCAGACGTTCGGTCCTTATCAATCGGTTCCGTTGCTGCAAGCCACGAGCTACGAACAGCCCCGCTTGGGCGAAGACGGTCAACCGTTCAAAGACGCCGATGGACGGCCGATCGTGGAAACGGTCGCCGTGACCCGGCAGACGCTGCCGTTGGGCCCCGCGGCCTCGCAGATTGCGATCAAACAACTGGGAACGAATGGCGGCGGATTCTTCAACGTCAACTCGGCCCACCCGTTCGAGAACCCCTCGCCGTTTTCCAATCTGCTCGAAGTTCTTTCGATTCTGCTGATTTCAGCCGCCCTGTGCTACACGTTCGGCTTGATGGTCGGCGACACGCGGCAAGGCTGGGCCGTGTTGGCGGCGATGACGATTGTCTTTACGGCGCTGCTCGTTCCTTGCGCGTGGTTGGAGCAACGAGGAACCCCTCAACTCGCCGCACTGGGCGCCGATCTCTCCGCCAGCGACCAGCAGCCCGGCGGCAACATGGAAGGCAAAGAAACCCGTTTCGGCGTAGTCAACTCGGCTTTGTGGGCGACGGCCACCACCGCCGCCTCGAACGGTTCGGTCAATTCGATGCACGATTCGTTCACGCCGTTGGCCGGCGCCATTCCCATGTGGCTGATCCAATTGGGGGAGGTGATCTATGGGGGTGCCGGGTCCGGACTGTATGGCATGCTGCTGTTCGTCATCGTGGCGGTGTTCATCGCCGGCTTGATGGTCGGCCGCACGCCCGAGTATCTGGGCAAGAAGATCGAGGCCTATGAAATGAAAATGGCCTCGATCGGAATTCTGGTTCCTTGCGCGGTGGTGCTGATCGGAACGGCCGTCGCGGTGATTGCGCCGCAGGGCAAAGCCGCGATCTTCAATCCCGGCGCGCACGGCTTCAGCGAAGTGCTCTACGCCTATTCTTCGGCCGGCAACAACAACGGCAGCGCCTTCGCCGGATTGAACGCGAACATGCCGTTCTACAACACGACGTTGGGCCTGGCGATGCTGTTCGCCCGGTTCTGGGTCATGGTTCCCGCGCTGGCCATCGCCGGCTCGCTGGCAAAAAAGAAAATCGTGCCGGCCAGCGCCGGCACGATGCCGACGCACACGCCGTTGTTCGTCGCCTTGCTGATTTCGGTCGTCATCATCGTCGGCGCCTTGACCTTTATTCCCGCTTTGGCGCTGGGACCGATCGCCGAACAACTGGAGTAGAAAGTCGGTTTTCGCTCCGCGAAAAGCGACTTTGGCTGCGGCCGAAGGCCGCGCTGGAAAGAGCATAAGCATGTCCGCTACGCCAAAAGACATTCCCATGTTCGACGCGGCGATCTTCCGCCGCGCAATCGTCGAGTCGTTTCGCAAGCTCCATCCGCGCGTGCAAATCCGCAAGCCCGTGATGTTTACGGTCTTCACGGGCGGGATCGTGACGCTCGTTCTATGGGTCGATGCGCTCGCGGAGACCGGCGAAGCGCCGGCCGGTTTCATTCTGGCCGTGTCGATCTGGCTCTGGTTCACGGTCTTGTTCGCCAATTTCGCCGAGGCCCTGGCCGAAGGCCGCGGCAAGGCCCAGGCCGATGCGCTGCGTCAATCCCGCACCGAAACGATCGCCAAACTGCTTGTAGACCAGCGGCGGAACTCAGCCTATGAAAAGACGCCGGCATCGTATCTGAAACTCAACGACGTCGTACTGGTGGAAGCCGGAGATTTGATCCCCGCCGACGGCGAAGTGATCGAAGGCGTCGCGTCGGTCAATGAAAGCGCGATCACGGGCGAAAGTGCGCCGGTGATCCGCGAGAGCGGCGGCGACCGCAGCTCGGTCACCGGCGGCACGAAGGTCTTGTCCGATTGGCTGGTTGTGCGCGTCACCGTGCAACCGGGCGAGAGCTTTTTGGACCGCATGATCGCCATGGTCGAAGGGGCCAAGCGGCAACGGACGCCCAACGAGATCGCCTTGAGCATCCTGCTGGCCGGGTTGTCGATCATCTTTTTGCTCGCCACGGCCACGCTGCTGCCTTATTCAATCTTCAGCGTCGGCGCCGCCGGCCAGGGATCGCCGATTACGGTCACCGTGCTGGCGGCGCTACTGGTCTGCCTGATTCCGACCACGATCGGCGCGCTGCTCTCGGCGATCGGCATCGCGGGCATGCACCGCCTCAGCGCGGCCAACGTGGTGGCGATGTCCGGTCGCGCGGTCGAAGCCGCCGGCGACGTCGACGTCGTGCTGCTCGACAAAACGGGCACGATCACGCTGGGCAATCGGCAAGCGTCGGCTTTTATTCCCGCCGACGGAGTCAAACCGGAAGAACTGGCCGACGCGGCCCAACTGTCGTCTTTGGCCGACGAGACCCCGGAAGGACGGAGCATCGTCGTGCTCGCGAAACGCGAATACGATCTGCGCGGCCGCGACATCCAAACGCTCGGCGCTCGGTTCGTGCAATTCTCTGCGCAGACTCGGATGAGCGGCGTGAACTTGGATCATCGCGAAATTCGCAAAGGCGCCGCCGACGCGGTCGAGCGCTATGTCGCCGGCCAAGGAGCGAAATTCCCCGCCAACGTGCGCGCCGCGGTCGAATCGGTTGCCAAGAAGGGCGGCACCCCATTGGTCGTCGCCGAAGGGCCGCGAGTCTTGGGGGTCGTCGAGCTCAAGGACATCGTCAAGGGGGGCATCAAGGAGCGCTTCGCCGAGCTGCGGCGCGGCGGCATCAAGACGATCATGATCACCGGCGACAATCCGCTCACTGCGGCGGCGATCGCGGCCGAAGCGGGCGTCGACGATTTTTTGGCCGAAGCCACGCCCGAGGCCAAGCTGAAACTGATTCGCGAGTACCAGCAAGGCGGCCGCTTGGTGGCGATGACCGGCGACGGAACGAACGACGCGCCGGCTCTGGCGCAGGCGGACGTTGCGGTCGCGATGAACAGCGGCACCCAGGCCGCCAAGGAAGCGGGCAACATGGTCGATCTCGACTCGAACCCGACCAAGCTGTTGGAGATCGTGCAGATTGGCAAGCAACTGCTGATGACGCGCGGCGCACTGACCACATTCAGCATCGCCAACGACGTGGCCAAATACTTTGCGATCATTCCCGCCGCCTTCGCGACGACCTATCCGGCGCTCAAAACCCTGGACGTCATGCGGCTGGAGACTCCGCAAAGCGCCATCCTATCGGCCGTGATTTTCAACGCCTTGATCATTATCGCCCTGATTCCGCTGGCGCTGCGCGGCGTGCGTTATCGTCCGGTGGCGGCGGCACAACTGCTGCGAGAAAACTTGCTGATTTACGGAGTGGGCGGCTTGATCGTTCCGTTCATCGGCATCAAGGCGATCGACGTCGCGTTGGTGTTGTTGCATCTGACTTAGGTTCCAGGCTACCACCGCTCCCTGCTCTCAACTCCCAACTCCCTGCAAAGAGAACGGTTCTCATGTTTGGCCAATTTCGTCCCGCGGTCGTGTCTTTGCTTGTCTTGACGGTGATTACTGGAGTCGCCTATCCGCTCATCGTTACCGGGCTGGCGCAGGTCATTTTCCCGCGGCAAGCCAACGGCAGCTTGATCGAACGCGACGCTCGGCCGGTCGGTTCGAAATCGGTCGGACAATCGTTCGACGAACCGGGCTATTTTTGGGGCCGGCTGTCGGCCACGTCACCGGTTCCCTACACGGCGTTCAATGCGGATAAGCTGACGGGTTCGTCCGGCTCGAATCTGGGCCCGCTCAACCCTGCCTTGGCCGTCGCCGCGAAGGCGCGTATCGACGCGCTGCGGCAGGCGGACCCGGATATTGACGCTCCGGTTCCCGTCGATCTGCTGACGGCCTCGGCCAGCGGCCTCGACCCGCACATCAGCCCCGCGGCGGCGGCGTTCCAAGTCGGGCGCGTCGCGTCGGCCAGAGGCCTGAGCGAAGACGTGGTGCGGAAACTGGTTGCGGACCAGACGGAGGGTCGCCAATTTGGCATGTTGGGGGAGCCGCGAGTCAACGTGTTGGAACTGAATCTTGCGCTCGATCACCTGCCGCAGTAACATAATCTTATGGGCATGACCGATGATCGCCCCGATCCCGACGCGGTGCTGGCCCAGGTCCAGGCCGAAGACGCCCGCGCCCGCCGCGGAAAGCTGAAGCTGTTCTTCGGCTTCGCGGCCGGGGTCGGCAAGACGTATACGATGCTTGAGACCGCGCGGCGCGACGTTTCGGCCGGCCGCGACGTGCTGGTCGGCGTGGTCGAGACGCACGGCCGCAGCGAAACGGCCGCGATGCTGCTGGGAATGGACATTCTGCCGCCGAGCGACGTCGAATACCGCGGCGTGCGGCTCAAGGAGTTCGACCTCGACGCCGCCTTGCAACAACGTCCCGAGTTGGTGGTCGTCGACGAGTTGGCCCACACCAACGCGCCAGGCAGCCGCCACGGGAAGCGCTGGCAGGACGTCGAAGAGCTATTGGCGGCAGGGATCGACGTTTACACGACGCTCAACGTCCAGCATCTCGAGAGTCTCAACGACGTCGTGGCCCAAATCACCGGCGTCGTGGTCCAGGAAACGGTCCCCGACGCGGTGTTGGAGCGGGCAGACGAAATCGAATTGGTCGATCTGCCGCCCGACAACCTGCTCGAACGGTTTCGCAACGGCCGCGTCTACGTGCCTGCCCAGGCCGAGCAGGCCGTGCAAAATTTCTTCAAGAAAGCCAACCTCGTCGCGCTGCGCGAACTGGCCCTGCGCCGGATGGCCGAACGGGTCAATGCCGACGTCGAGACCGCCCGGCGGGGCGGCGCCGCTCGACAGACATGGCCGACGGCCGAACGAATCTTGGTTTGCATCAGCCCCAGCCCGATGTCGCCCCGAGTCATTCGCACCGCCAAGCGAATGGCTGGCCTGATGCGGGCCGAATGGATCGCCGCCTACGTCGAGGGATCCGGCGCGCGGGAGATGGACGTCAAATCGCGCCAGCGGCTGGCGCAGAATACGCGGCTGGCCGAGCAGCTAGGCGCCGAAGTGGTAACGCTCGCCGGCGGCAGCGCCGCCGAAGAATTGGTCAGCTATGCGCGGGTCCGCAACGTCACGCGGATCGTCGTCGGCAAGTCGGGGCCATTGCCCTGGTTTCGCCGTCTTCGCCGCAACCTGGTCGATGAGCTACTGCGCAGCAGCCGCGAAATCGACATCCACGTGATCCATGGCGTCGAGGAGCCGATCGGGCAACCGCCGGCGCCGGACAAACGCACGATTGAGTGGGGCCGCTACGCCCGCGCGGCGGCGACCGTGGCCGTCTGCGGCGCGGTCGATGCTCTGATTCATCGTGCCGGGCTGGCCGAAGCGAACCTGGTGATGATTCTGCTGTTGAACGTGGTCTATTCGGCCGCCCGCTATGGCCGCGGCCCAGGCATTTTCGCTTCGATCGCCAGCGTGCTTTTATTCGATTTCTTTTTCGTCCCGCCCTATTTTACCTTCGCCGTTTCCGACACGCAGTACCTGATTACCTTCGCCGTGATGTTCGGCATTGCAATCCTCACCAGCACGCTCGCCTCGCGAATCCGGGCACAAGCCGAAACGTCGCGCGAGCGCGCTCGGCGGACCGAGGCGCTGTACAACATGGGCCGCCGGCTCGCCGGGCAAGTGGGCAGTCATCAACTGGCCGACGTGGCGGCTCGGCAGGCGGCGGCCACTTTCGGCGGCGAAGCGGCCGTTTTTCTGCCGGACGATACTGGCCATCTCAAAACGGCCTCGGCCCAACAAGTCGGTTTCGCCGCCAAGGAAAACGAAT